>NZ_CALNAT010000144.1 GCF_937873925.1 uncultured Proteiniphilum sp.
TGTACGGTACAGCGTATCGAAAGGGCGGGTGTGAAATACGTTTTTCACCAGAAGATCATTCGCCTGTCGGATAATACGGTATGTGCCAAAGCAAAAATTGAAGTAGTGAATCTGGTGAACGGCAGGTTGTCGCAACCCGAAGTGTTCGACGAAGCGTTCGCGGAATATTTATGATGTTGGGATTTGGGACGTGGGAATTGGGATCGCTCAATTCCAAATTGGCATATTGGCTCATTGGCACATTAGTTTAGTCTTGGTTCTTGGCTCTTGATTCTTTGTTCTATGATAACAGACAGATCTCTATACCGGATAGCGCTCACGCAGATCAGGGGCATAGGAGTCATGCATGCCCGCAACCTGATGCAGGTGATCGGTGATGAAGAGGCGATCTTCAAAGAGGATGTCCGTAAACTGGAAGCCATCCCCCGCATTTCAAGACGGTTGATCGGCGAGATCCGTGATCCAGGGGTACTGAAAAAGGCGGAGAAAGAGTTGGAATTCATAGCAGACAATAAGCTCCGGCTCCTTTTCTTTACCGATGAAGACTATCCCCAACGGCTTACACAATGTATCGACGCTCCCCTCCTGCTCTATGCCAAAGGGAATGCCGATTTTAATCACCAGAAAACGATTAGTGTCATAGGTACACGTAATGCTACAAGATACGGGGAAGAGTTCTGCAAGGAATTTATTGAAGAGTTAGCGGGCAGGCTCCCCGATATACAGATCATCAGCGGCCTGGCATACGGCATCGATATCTGTGCCCACCGGGCGGCGCTGAAAAACAACCTCTCTACTGTTGCCGTACTGGCGCACGGACTGGATCGCATCTACCCGCAGATACATCGGCAGACAGCCGTCGAGATGCTGCAAAACGGAGCACTCCTCACCGAATTTCCCGGCGGCACCAACCCCGACAAGCATAACTTCGTGAAACGCAACCGTATCGTCGCAGGTATGGCCGATGCGGTCGTAGTCATTGAGTCGGGCGAAAAGGGGGGATCACTCACTACCGCCGATATTGCCAATTCCTATTACCGTGAGGTATTTGCCCTGCCGGGCCGTATCCGGGACAAAATGTCGGCCGGCTGTAACAGACTGATATCGGATAACAAAGCACTCCTTTTACACAGCATTGACGATTTTATTTCACATATGGGATGGGAAGAAAGTGAAAAACAACCTCTCCCGGAACAGCAGGAACTCTTCCCCGACCTGTCGGAAGAAGAAGTGATAATATTCGAAAAACTCAGTAGAACTGATTCTATGCATGTAAACACATTGTCCATCGAACTCAACGTTCCGGTATCGGAATTGTTTATGACCCTGCTGGAACTGGAAGTAAAGAATATTATAGTATCGCTGCCGGGCGGAATATACCGTTTAGCGTAAAAATTGACCCGCTTCTCACCGCGGCATCTCTTTATTTTTTATATCTTTGGCATAAAAAGAAGAGAATTATGAAAAAAACAACAGCTTTACTCTTTAGTATTGTGTTTATTTTTTCTTTTTCTCTAAAAGCACAGGAAGACAGTACAAAAGTACTTTCTTATTTAGATCGGCAAGGTACGTTTGATGAATTATCCCTTATTGCCGGTTATTCATTCAACGGAGGAAATGAAAAAGGAGGACCCGATAACCATATCATTGAATTAGGGATTTATAAATCAAGAAATTCCTATTACGTGGAAACAGCCGGATACTCTTATTTTCTATCGAATGAATTTATGTTCAATAAAAACTCATTCTACTTAGGTCCGAAGATCGGTAGTTTTTTTCATGTATGGATGTTTTATTTAGGCTCGGAATTAGTTTACTATACGAATTTTAAAGGGCAGGCCCTGCATATCGTCCCTATATTTGGATTGGGATATTCAAAATTCAAAATTGGTATCGGGCTACATATACCTCTCGCAAATAATTTATTCGAGCACACAAATATACCATCTATCGGTTTTACGTATGAAATAAAGAATTTACAAAAGAGGAAAATAGATTATTAAAATGAAAATTGGCGACAAAATACCCGAAATGCTGGGGACAGATCAAAACGGAAAACCGGTAAAGGCGGAGCAATTCAGCGGTAAGAAACTGGCTCTCTATTTCTATCCGAAAGATAATACACCCGGATGTACGGCTCAGGCGTGTAGTCTGCGCGACGGTTACGACGACCTCCGCAAAGCAGGGTATGAAATCGTGGGCGTAAGTGTCGACAGTGAGAAATCACACCAAAAATTCATCGATAAGTTTTCACTTCCCTTTCCTTTGATTGCCGATAGCGATAAAAAACTGGTCGAAGAATTCGGAGTGTGGCAGGAAAAATCGATGATGGGGAAAAAATTCATGGGTACTGTCCGCACTACATTCCTTATAGATGAAAACGGGATCATCCGCGATAAGATAGAAGGAAGAAAGGTGGATACGAAAAACCATGCCGGGCAAATATTAGAGAAATGAAAACCGACCGGAGCTGATGAACCGGTAGTGAAACAAGCAAAAAAATTAAACATAGCTAAAAATATGGCAGAAGAAAAAGATAACAAGAACAGTGAAAAACTGAAAGCGCTGCGTGCAGCGATGGACAAGATTGAAAAGACCTACGGCAAAGGCTCTATTATGAAAATGGGCGATGAGAAAGTGGAAGAGGTGCCCGTTATCTCCTCCGGCTCCATTGCCCTGAATGTGGCATTGGGCGTGGGCGGCTATCCGCGTGGGCGTGTCATTGAGATCTACGGACCGGAATCGTCGGGAAAGACCACGCTTGCCATCCATGCAATTGCCGAAGCACAAAAGGGGGGCGGTGTAGCGGCGTTTATAGATGCTGAACATGCCTTCGATCGTTTTTATGCCGAAAAACTGGGTGTAAATACCGACGAGCTACTTATTTCCCAGCCAGGCAGTGGAGAAGAGGCGCTGGAAATTGCGGAACAGTTGATCCGCTCCTCAGCGGTAGACATTATCGTCATCGACTCCGTGGCGGCCCTCACTCCAAAAAAAGAGATAGAAGGAGAAATGGGCGACTCGAACGTGGGGCTGCAGGCTCGGTTGATGTCACAAGCGCTCAGGAAACTCACCTCAGCCATCAGCAAGACCAATACCACCTGCATCTTCATCAACCAGTTGCGTGAAAAGATCGGGGTTATGTTCGGTAATCCGGAGACAACCACCGGAGGGAATGCCCTGAAATTCTATGCATCGGTGCGTCTGGATATCCGTGGTAACGGCACTCCTATCAAGGATGGGGAAGAACAGATCGGGAAACCCACCCGAGTGAGGGTTGTGAAGAACAAAATGGCGCCTCCATTCCGCAAAGCGGAGTTTGACATCATGTACGGAGAAGGGATATCCCGGACAGGCGAAATTATCGACCTGGGGTCGGATCTGGGGATCATCAAGAAAAGCGGTTCATGGTACAGTTACAACGATACCAAACTGGGACAGGGGCGCGACGCTGCCAAGGTAGCCATCAAAGATAATCCCGAATTGGGCGAAGAGCTCGAAAAGCTTATCTTTGAGGCACTTAAAGAGAATAATAAATAATGTGGAAAAACGAGATATCCCTGCCGGGGATCTCGTTTTTCTTTTGTTTCAGGCTGATCGAAAAAGAAGGCCCTTTTTCCGACCGCCCATATACCGATTGGCTCGGTCAAACGTTTAAAACGTAACATTACATTGCCTCATATCATATTGCGGCATTAATCACATTGACATATTGGTCTCATTGGCACATTAGTCATATTAGTCTCATTGACATATTAGTCATATTAGTCTCATTGGCACATTAAAACATGCAAGATCACAGAAACTTAACACAATCCGAAATTAATCTGCTGGAAAAAAACGGATGCAGCAGTACCGACTGGGGACTGATTACCGTAAAAGAGGGGTTCGATCCCCATTATGTAAGGGAGAGCCACTTTTCGGGTAAGATCGAACTCGGGATATTCGAAAAGGTATTCTCCCTACCCGGCGGGTTGGATAAGCACGCGGGCATCAACCGCGCTGTTGTCCACAACTGTACCATCGGCGACAATGTAATGATCGAGAATGTGCAAAATTACATCGCCAACTACACCATCGGCGATAACTGCTTCATCCAGAATATCGATGTAATCCTGGTCGAGGGGATGACCACATTCGGAAACGGAGTGCAGGTCAACGTACTGAATGAAACCGGGGGACGCGAAGTGCATATCAACGATAAGTTGTCAGCCCATTTCGCCTATATCTATTCCCTCTATCGCCATCGACCGAAACTGATCGAGCGGATGAAAGCCATCATCGATTATTATTGTGAGAAACATGCTTCCGACAGGGGGATCATCGAACACGACTGCAAGATCGTGAACGTGGGTTACATCAAGAATGTGCGGATAGGTTCTTTCTGCAAGATAACCGGTGCAATGAAGCTGAAAAACGGGAGCATCAACAGCAATGAACATGATCCGGTCTATATCGGGCGCAATGTGATTGCCGAAGATTTCATTGTCTGCTCCGGTTCCACGATCGATGGAGGTTCCATTATTTCGCACTGTTTCATCGGCCAGGCCTGTCATATCGATCACGGTTATTCCGCCTCCGACTCTCTCTTTTTCAGCAACTGCCAGGGGGAGAACGGAGAGGCCTGTGCGCTTTTTGCCGGCCCCTATACCGTCACCCACCACAAATCCACCTTGCTCATCGCCGGAATGTTTTCCTTTATGAATGCCGGGTCGGGCTCCAACCAGAGCAATCACATGTACAAACTGGGGCCTATCCATCAGGGGATCATTGAACGGGGCGCCAAAACGACCAGTAACTCATACGTGTTATGGCCCGCCAAGGTAGGGCCTTTCTCGCTGATCCTGGGACGTCATTCCCAACATGCGGACACATCGAACCTCCCTTTCTCCTATCTGGTGGAAAAAGACAACGGCACCCATATCGCGCCGGGAGTGAACCTGCGCAGCGTAGGTACCATCCGCGATGCAAAAAAATGGCCGGAGAGAGACCGCCGCAAAGATCCCGACCGGCTCGACTGCATTAATTTCAACCTGCTCAGTCCCTATACTATACAAAAAGTATTTGCAGGCATTGAAATTCTCAAAAATCTTCAGGCTGCCGCCGGGGAGACTTCGGAATTCTATACATTTCAGAGTTGTGTTATCTCCAATTCTTCACTCCGGCGAGGATTACAGCTCTATGAGATCATTGTTCATAAATTCCTGGGTAATTCCCTTATCAAGCGATTGGAAAAGACCCGGTTCAAAAGCAATGAAGAGATCAGGAAGAGGCTCATACCCAAAGAGACGCCCGGACTGGGCGAGTGGGTAGATGTTTCCGGCTTGATTGCGCCCAAATCCGAAATCGACAATCTGCTCTGCAAAATCGAATCGGGAGAGATCACAAAACTGAAAGAGATCAATCATGTATTCCGGAAACTGCACGAAGAGTATTACGAGAACGAATGGGTCTGGGCCTGGGATAAGATCCAGTCGTTTTACGGTATCAAAGCCGATGAGATCACCGCGACCGATGTAATCTCCATTGTGGAAAAATGGAAAGCAGCAGTGATCGGACTCGACGAAATGATCTACAGCGATGCAAAAAAAGAATTCTCCCTCTCTTTCAAAACAGGGTTCGGTGCCGACGGGAATATCCAGGACAGGGCAATGGATTTTGAATACGTACGCGGCGCTTTCGATAAAAATCCGTTTGTGATAACCACATTGAAACATATTGAAGATAAAAAGGCGCTGGGAAACGAATTAATAGAAAGAATAATAAACATACAATAAACATCCCATTTTTATGACAGATAAGATTGAGGAACTAATCAAACAGTTCAATCCGCAACCCATACGCATTCCCATTAATAAATGTGACCTGGAAGAGGTAATTGAAACGCTCATCTCGTTGATGTTCCCTATCTGCGACTGTCCGGAACCGATAAATGTACATGAAGGGTTACGGATAGCGATCGGAAAACTTCACGTCAATATCGCCGCACTTACCAGTGAACAGAAGGCCAATGAGATCACAGAATCATTTTGCCGGCAATACCTTTCGCTCCGGGAACGGCTCTATAAAGACGCGGCCTGCTATCTGAAAGCCGACCCTGCAGCCAAAAGTCTGGAAGAGGTGATCCTCACTTATCCCGGGTTTTACGCGCTCTGCGTGCATCGGGTTGCACATGAGATCCACCGGCTGGGGATACCCCTGATCGCCAGGCTTTTTTCAGAATACGCGCATTCAAAGGTAGGTATCGACATCCATCCTGCGGCTAAGATAGGGAAAAATCTATTTATGGATCACGGAACGGGGATCGTAATCGGCGAAACCGCTGAGATCGGCAACAACGTGAAGATATACCAGGGTGTTACACTCGGTGCACTATATGTGGAAAAGAAATTGTCCGATGTAAAACGACATCCGACGGTCGAGGATAACGTCGTTATATATGCCAATGCCACTATTCTGGGCGGAAAGACGGTGGTCGGGCACGATTCGGTGATTGGCGGCGGTGCATGGCTCACCCGCAGTGTAGTCCCCTACTCTCTCGTCTCTAACCCCATAGATGTAAAAATACGCACCGTGAGAGATTTTTCTAGTCCCTATGATTTTGTGATTTGATCTCCTCCAGCAAAGCTACTGCCGTTTCCACGGTCTCTATGTTGCTGATTGCTACCGATCGTTTTTTTCCTTTTTCCTGTAAGCGGCACCGGCGCGGCTGTTTCTGGACGAAATATAACAGTTGGTCGAATACCGGCGAACTGTAATAAGGCGATTCCGGATCAGAGATCAGGAAGAGGGTCATCTGTCCGTTTTTCAGTACCACCTTCTCTATCCCCAACGATTTGGCAATACGGCGCAGCCGCACAATGCGGATAAGTTCCCTGCCCTGCGCCGGAATTCTTCCGAAGCGGTCTTCCAGGCGTCTCATGAAATCCATGATCTCTGTCTCTGACTCCATATTGTCCATTTCACGGTAAATGGCTACCCGCTCCGCATCATTCGGGATATAATCTACCGGGAACATCAGTTCCAGGTCGCTCTCGACCAGCACATCATCTACGAAATCCTGCGCCTGCGCCCTCTCCGCCTTTTGAGTATCGTACAGTGCCGAAAACTCTTCTTTCCGCAACTCCTGTACCGCTTCGGCCAATATTTTCTGATACGTCTCATACCCCAGGTCGGCGATAAAGCCGCTCTGCTCCGCTCCCAGCAGGTTCCCCGCCCCCCGGATGTCCAGATCCTGCATGGCGATATGGAGCCCGCTACCCAACTCGGCAAAATTCTCAATCGCCTGAAGGCGTCTCCGTGAGTCGCCGCTCAGCAGATAGAACGGGGGCGCCAGCAGGTAACAGAATGCTTTCCGGTTGCTTCGTCCCACCCTGCCCCGCAATTGATGTAGGTCGCTCAGCCCGAAATTCTGCGCATCCATCACGATAATGGTGTTCACGTTGGGCATATCGATACCCGATTCAATGATGGTGGTGGCGATCAGCACATCCTGCTCATGATTGATAAAATCGGCAATCACACGCTCGAGCTTCTTCGGGTCCATCTGTCCATGGCCCACCGCCACGCGTACGTCCGGTATCTCCCTTTTGATAAGGACTTCCAATTCATAAATATTCCTGATGCGGTTATTCACGATAAACAACTGCCCGTTCCGGTTCAACTCAAAATTGACCGCATCACGAATGAGCTCTATATCGAACGTATGCACCTCGGTCTGTATAGGGTAGCGGTTGGGAGGAGGCGTTCCGATGGTAGAGAGGTCGCGTGACCCCATCAGAGAGAATTGCAATGTGCGCGGGATCGGTGTAGCCGTCATGGTAAGTGTATCCACATTCACTTTCAGTTGCTTAAGTTTTTCCTTGACAGACACCCCGAACTTCTGCTCCTCATCAATGATCAGCAGCCCCAGGTCTTTGAACTGCACATCTTTTCCCACCAACCGGTGGGTACCGATAAGGATATCGATGGCTCCCTCTTTCAACCGGAGGAGGATTTCTTTTTGCTCTTTCGCCGTACGAGCACGGCTCAGATAATCCATTTTCACCGGGAAATCGGCCAGCCTTTCGCTGAAGGTATGGTAATGCTGCGTTGCCAGTACGGTGGTAGGCACCAACACGGCCGTCTGTTTCCCGTCGGTAGCTGCTTTAAAGGCGGCACGGATAGCGATCTCGGTCTTGCCGAAGCCCACATCGCCGCAGATCAACCTGTCCATAGGGCGTTCGCTCTGCATATCCGCTTTCACGTCGCGGGTCGCCTTGATCTGGTCGGGCGTGTCCTCATACATGAACGAAGCCTCCAGTTCTGTCTGCAAATAGGTGTCCTTTGAAAAAGCGAACCCTCTCTCCTGCTGACGTTGGGCATAGAGCTCTATAAGGTCGCGGGCGATATCCTTGATCTTCTTTTTGGTCCGCTCTTTCGCCCGCTCCCACGCTCCGGAACCCAGTTTATTCAGTTGCGGCTCTTCCCCCTCCTTGCCTTTGTATTTCGATATCTTATGCAGGGAATGGATGGAAACAAACACCGCGTCGTTGTTCAGATAAGTGAGTTTGATCACCTCCTGTATCTTATCCCCGATGCGCAGGCGCACCAGTCCGGCAAACCTGCCGATACCGTGATCCATGTGCACCACATAATCGCCTTGCTGAAGTTGGTTGATTTCCTTAAGGGTAAGGGCGATCTTACCCGACCGGGCCTTATCGGACTTCAGGCTGTATTTGTGAAAACGATCGAAGATCTGATGATCGGTAAAGCAACATATTTTTAGCGTCTTATCCGAAAAACCCTCATGCAGCGTCCTGTTTACCGGTATAAAGGAGATGGGATCATTACGATCCTGGAAAATATGAAAAAGCCGTTTCTGCTGCTTTTCACTGTCGCTCAATATGCAGATCGTGTAATCCTCCTCCAGGAATCGGTGCAGTGATTCGCTCAGGAGGTCGAAATTTTTGTGGTAGAGGGGTTGCAGCGATGTTTTGAATTCGATGGAAGCACCGGGGGTATCCATCATCTTCGTATCGAAACGGATTTGCCGGAACGAGCCGATAATCTCCAGGAAATCCTTTTTCGAAAGCAGGTCGGCTTTCACGAATTCCACATCTTTGGGATCGATATGCAGTTCATCCTCGTTGATCGATTCCACCCGGCTTGCTATCCAGCGCATATCTTCCGTTCCGATCACCGAGCCGGCGGGAAGAAGGTGGAAGAGCGAAGCCCCTTTAGATCCGGCGCGTCCGAATTCGGGAACAATCCGGATCCCGTTGAACTTCTCTTTGGAAAGTTGCGATTCCAGATCGAAGTTCCGGATGGTTTCCACCTCATCTCCAAAAAAATCGATACGATAGGGATACTCGCTTGAAAAAGAGAAGACGTCGAGGATACTCCCCCGCACGGCATACTGTCCCGGCTCATACACATAGTCTGTAAGTTGAAAGCCCTGGCTGTCGAGCACTTCACTCACAAAATCGCTGTCGATCCGGTCTCCTACCGTTACCTGCAGCGTATTTTCCTCCAGCTGTTTACGGGAAACGGTTTTCTCCGCCAACGCATCCGGATAGCTGACCACGATCAGGGGGTTGTTCTCTTCCTGAAGGCGGCTCAGGGTTCCGGCGCGAAGTACTTCATTAGCCCGGTCCAACTGCCCGTATTTGGCCGCCCGTTTATAGGCCGACGGGAAAAAGAGCACATCGGACGCCCCCATCAGTTGGGTCAGATCATGATAGAAATAACCGGCTGTTTCCGCATCATTTAAAATGTAAAGGTAGGTTTTTGGGTGTTTATGGAATAATCCCGCGGCAAACAGGGTACGCGACGATCCGTGCAAACCCGTCACTGATAGAACCTGTATATCTTTCAGTAATGAGCCTGCCGCCGCCAGGTTGGGATGTTTTTCAATCCGCTGCTGTAGTTGAGTAATGTCTATTGTTTCAACCATTCAGAAGAAAGTACAAAGTTAAGCCAATTTTTTCATTATCTTTGTCCCCCGGAGACAAGAAAATTATTATTTATGCAGATAGATGCCAGGCACACGCCCGATTACCTCTTCGAAACCAGTTGGGAAGTGTGCAACAAAGTGGGCGGTATTTACACCGTCTTATCCACACGGGCCAACATCCTACAAAAAATTTATAAAGACCGTATATTCTTCGTCGGCCCCGATCTGTGGGGAGTACAGGAAAGTCCCTGGTTCAGGGAAGATGACAGCCTCTTTTCGCCATGGCGCGACTTCGCATTGAACAACCAGCATCTCCCCATTCGTGCCGGGCGGTGGAAGGTGCCCGGAGAACCCATCGTCTTTCTGGTGAGATTCGAGGCTTTCTTTGGAAAACGGAACGATATTTATACGCAAATGTGGTTGGATTACGATGTAGATTCCATTGCCGCCTATGGCGATTATCATGAGGCGACCATGTTCGCCTACGCCGCAGCACTGGTGATCGAGAGCTTTTACCGTTTTCATCATCTGGAGGCAGAGAATGTGACCGCCCATTTCCACGAATGGATGACAGGCGCTGCGGCGCTCTATATCAGGAAGCATGTCCCCAAGATCGCCACCCTTTTCACCACCCACGCCACCTCCATCGGCCGTTCCATTGCCGGCAACAACTTCCCGCTGTATGATCACCTCCAGGGGTATAACGGAGACCAGATGGCGCGTCAGTTGAACATGACGGCCAAGCACTCTATCGAGAAGAAAGCCGCGCAACATGTCGATTGCTTCACCACAGTGAGCGACATCACCGCTGCGGAATGCACCCAACTCCTGGAGCGTCAGCCCGATGTGGTCACACCCAACGGATTCGAAAAAGACTTTATTCCCAAAGGGTCCGACCACAGGCAGGTACGCAAAAGGGCGCGGAAGATGCTGTTTAATGTGGCCGAAAAGACGGTGGGACATGCTATTCATCCTGACGCGTTGTTAATAGCGACCAGCGGCAGGTATGAATATAAGAACAAAGGTATCGATGTGTTTATCGATGCCATGAACCTGCTTCGGAAAATGCCGCAACTGACAAAAGATGTCATTGCATTCATTATGGTCCCGGGGTGGGTAAAAGGGCCACGGAAAGACCTTCAGGCGCGCCTCTGCGGAGATGATCCCGCACACGCCGTAGATTCTTCTTCGCAATGCCCGTTTATCACCCATGAACTGGTCGAGCCGCAGCACGATAGGGTGATGAACCAGATCAGCCACTTAGGTTTTTGTAACTCTGCCGGAGAGAGGGTAAAGATTATTTTTGTTCCTTCTTATCTGAATGGAGATGACGGTATATTCAACCTCTCCTATTATGATCTGCTGATCGGGTTCGACATGTCGGTCTTCCCCTCTTATTACGAACCCTGGGGCTATACCCCCCATGAGAGCGTAGCCTTCTCCGTCCCCACCATCACCACTACCCTGGCGGGATTCGGCGTCTGGGCAAAGAAGGAGGGCGATAAAAAAGAGGGGATAAGCGACGGCATTGAGGTAGTCTACCGTAACGATGAGAATTCTGCGGAGGTGGCAGAGGAAATTGCCGCCCTTATCTACGATCTGTCGCTGAAAAGCAATGAACAGGTGAAGATATTGAAGCAAAGCGCAGCCGCGCTCGCAGATATGGCGGATTGGGCACATTTCATCCAGCATTATCAGGAAGCCTATAGCAAAGCATTGCATAACTCATTTGTCAGATTATCGAGCCCTTATAAACTTAAAGCAGATTAAAAACGTTATATTTGCCGTATCGAAATTAAAATCACAAAACTGCATGGCCTATAAGACAGCAGTGTTCATTTTTTATACGTTCATTCCACGATTTTCTGTCTTCTTGGCAGAAAAATTAATCGGAACAACTAAATTTATTAAACAGTAATGGTTATTCAATCAAGTTATTCGAACACACCCATTTGGAAAGATATTCATGTATATGCAGAATTGCCTGACCAGTTACGTCCGCTGGCGGAGATTGCCCACAATTTGTGGTGGGTATGGAATGAAGAGGCAAAAGCCATCTTCGAAAGTTTAGATCCGCAGGAGTGGGAAAAAAGCAAAAAAAATCCGGTCGTTCTGTTACAAAATCTACGTTCGGAGATTACCGAGAATGTAGTGAACAACGATGAACTCATGCGACGTATCCAGCATGTCTATGAGCGATTCAAAAACTATATGAGCGTTCCGCATAACGGTGAACGCCCGGGTGTAGCCTATTTCAGTATGGAGTACGGACTTTCGCATGTGTTGAAGATCTATTCCGGCGGCCTGGGGATCCTGGCCGGAGACTATCTCAAGGAGGCGAGCGACAGCAATGTGGATATGACCGCAGTAGGGTTTCTCTACCGTTACGGCTACTTCACGCAGACCCTCTCCATGGACGGCCAGCAAATCGCCCATTACGAAGCACAGAATTTCGGTAATCTTCCCATCACGCAGGTGATGAACGCGGACGGATCTCCCATGATCCTCGAAGTACCTTTTCACGACCGCCCTATTTATTCAAACGTATGGAAAGTGTCCGTGGGACGCATCAACCTTTATCTGATGGATACCGATCTGGAAGAGAACAGCGAGTATGACCGCCCCATCACCCATCAGTTGTATGGGGGCGACTGGGAAAACCGAATGAAACAGGAGTATTTATTAGGCGTCGGCGGTATATTGCTGCTGAAGAAACTCGGCATCCGTAAAGATGTCTATCACATGAACGAGGGACATGCCGCTTTTATCAATATTCAGCGTTTGCGCGATTACGTGACTGAAGAAGGCCTTTCGTTCCAGGAGGCGCTGGAGGTTGTACGGGCATCATCACTCTACACTGTGCATACGCCGGTACCGGCGGGACACGACTATTTCGACGAGCCGTTGATCGCCAAGTACATGATCCCCATCATTCAAAAAATCGGGATCCCCTGGCAGCAATTCATGGATATGGGGCGTGCCAATCCCGGCACGCATGAGAAATTCTCCATGAGCGTATTTGCACTGAATACCGCACAGGAGGCCAACGGGGTAAGCAAACTACATGGAACTGTATCACAAAAAATGTTCCAGCCCGTATGGAAAGGATATTTTCCGGAAGAATTGCATGTGGGTTATGTGACCAACGGCGTTCACCTGCCCAGCTGGGCGACTTCCTCCGTAAAGGCGCTCTACGAAAAATATTTCGGCGATTCGTTCTATAGCGACCAGTCGAACCCCGAAATCTGGAAAAATATCTATCACGTGAGCGACGACGAATTATGGCAGCTCCGCGTGCATCTGAAAAAGAAGCTGGTAGATTATATCCAGATTGAATTTAAGGAGGGATGGCTAAAGAATCAGGCCGATCCCTCGAGGATCATGAACATGCTGGAAGAGGTAAATCCCAATGCGTTGCTGATAGGCTTCTCACGGCGCTTCGCCACATACAAACGGGCGCATCTGCTGTTTACCGATCTCGATCGCCTGTCAAAGATCGTGAACAACCCGAAATATCCGGTACAGTTTATTTTTGCCGGAAAAGCGCACCCCGCCGATGGAGGCGGACAGGAACTGATCAAACAGATCGTGGAAATATCGCGGCGGCCGGAATTCCTCGGCAAGATCATCTTTCTGGAGAATTACGATATGCGGTTGGCGAAAAGGTTGGTTTCGGGCGTGGACATATGGCTGAACACCCCCATCCGCGCACAGGAAGCATCCGGTACCTCGGGCGAGAAAGCGGAGATGAACGGTGTCCTGAACCTCTCGGTGCTCGACGGATGGTGGTATGAGGGATACCAGGAGGGTGCCGGCTGGGCGTTGACCGATAAGCGGACCTACGACAACCAGTCCTATCAGGATGAACTGGATGCCTCCACTATCTACTCGCTGCTTGAAAATGAAATTATCCCGCTGTATTATGCACACAACAGCAACGGCTATTCCCACGAATGGGTACAATATATCAAGAAATCGATAGCCGGGATAGCCCCCCGCTTCACCACAAAAAGAATGATGGACGATTATTATGACCGTTTCTACAATAAACTGGCACATCGTTCTCACCTGCTTCATGCGAACAACTATGCAAAAGTCAGAGAGATCGTGAGATGGAAAGAAAATACCGCTTCGAAATGGGATAAGTTCGAAGTGGTCAAACTGGAATTCAACCCCAGCCAGAAGGTAGATTTTAACAACAGCCACAATGAGGTCTACGGCTATATTGTGATCGACAGGAAAGATATGGTCTGCGACCTGGGTGTTGAATGTGTGGTTGTGGATCACGACACGATGAACAAAGAGCCGCAGTTTGTGGAGTCGTATGAGTTCGACCTGGTCAAGACCGAAGGCTCCCTGCTCTATTTCGAATCACGCAAAGCATTGAACGATCCCGGTATTCACCAGTATGGCCTGCGGATATATCCGAAGAATCCCGACCTGCCCCACAGGATGGATTTCGCTTACATGCGGTGGATATAGCGCTTCCGCTATCAATAAACCCAAAGGAAAAAGCGTCCTCTCACGAGTGACGCTTTTTCGATTTCACCGACACACAAAGAAATAGTAATCGAAAATATTTATGAAGATTGTGTTGACTTTATTATCAAAGGGTAGAGTCAGATAGCATTCGATAATCTGCTTTTATGCGGTGAAATACCGAATCTTTTACTATAAGCGTTTACAAGATGCGACACACTTCTGAAGTCATACATCCTGGATATCTCGGTAATGCTGATATCCGAGTTGAGTACCAGAGACTGGACCTCTTCCATTTTACGGTCGAGCATCCATTGATAAGGAGTTTGTCCGAAACATCTCTTAAAATGGCGTGTAAATGTTCTCAAACAGTCGTATTTGCACAATTTCGCCAGTTCGTTCATATTCCTTGCCGATGAGTAATTACTCAACACACTATCTTCAAACCGTTTTGATTTAGATGTCCGCGGAATCAACTTCACAAGGACGATCTCATTGTCGGGCGACGGGGTAACCCTGCTTTTCAGCCCGTCAGAGAAAGTAAATGTGCAGGATGCCACATCCGTCAGCAAATATTTGCGTACGTCATCTTTACCTATCTTTGCGTTAACGTCCATACAATACTTTTTTAAAGGTTCCCGTATATACTTCCGAACCGAGTGTAATACGTATGGTATATTCCCCTGCCCGAAGACCGGAAAGATTGACTACCTCAAATCCCATATCGTACACCTCGAAATAGCTTTGTTTTGCCTCCCTCGGGCCGATAATCTCAACCCATGCGCCGCCGCGGTAATTCTGTACCGAAATAGAGATCACATTCTGGGAGTTGTATGCTTCCACAACCGGCTCTACCGACTGAACACTGAATGTGCTGCTCATCGCGTTCGCACCCCGGGTAGTACCGCCAAGCCTACCTAATGCAATTCTGTCCTGTACATCGTCTTTTACTTCATTTGCATTGTCAATGGAAGCTGAAAATAACAACCCGCTACACATTGTCATCAAGAAAAGCACCCACACTGTTTTTTTCATTTTGTTTATATTTTTAAAAAAATAAATGATGAATATTTTTTCAGAATTAATTTATGAATTACAGACACAAAGTAACAGAGGAATGACAGAAAAAACAATACCCTCACGGTATTTTAACGGCCCAAAAGCAGTCATACAACTGACTATCAATATATTTAGCACCTCTTGTTTAACGGTAATTCCCGGTATTTTTACTCATGGAACAGGGTTGTATCCATGTTTTTTTCCTGCATTTTTCTCTTTAGTTGCGATTTTCTTACGCGGATACTCTCCAGGCTGGTATTCATAAAAGTGGCCAGTTGCCGGTTATCGGCATTGCATGCCAGCAGCATCAGCAGCATCTTTTCAGTGGCATTGAATATTCCGTCTTCATCTTTCAGTTGCGTATAGGCATAAAAGGTTTCATCGTCCGTAGCGAGGGTTTTGGTAATATCCCGCAATTCGGTGTCGGTATTTTTCAAAATCTTTTCCATCTCCCGATATACCCTCGGGTGAGAAGAAATATAACGTTGCGTAAGTGTTTCAAACTCTCCCTGCAAGAAGGCAAGGCGACCCGAGATATGACTATAAAGCTGTAACAGCCATTTGCGCTTTCCGGCCTCTTCCCTCAGAATTTTGGCTTGCAATTCCTGCTGCTGCATTTTGTATTCGGCATTCATTAGTTTCAATCTGGCGGTTCTCCTTACTTTCCACGCATACATTAAGATAAAGATAAGGATAATGACCAGTATTAGTGCGCCAATAATAATGCGCAGATTCTGTTGACGTGCCCTGAGCGCTTCATTCTCCGCTTCCGACAAATCATATTTCTTTTCCAGCTCCACAATTTGCGTGTCCAATCTGTCTCTGACGGAACTCTTATATAATTCCGAAGCCTGCTTCCGACAATTATTAGACAAAACATAATTTTCCTGTTTTTCTGCAATATTGGCAACATTCTCATAATAGAGATGACTATATACATAAGAAGTATCTTCTATCATATCTGTCGCCATTTGCGCATATAACATGGCGCTATCCAACTGTTCAAGCCCTATATATCTGTACGATATATTATAATACAACCTCGACAACTCAATATTCTCCTTTTGTCTATAAGTGATCCGGAGTAACTCTTTTTCTCTCTCCAACGCTTTCTCTGGTTCATCAATCACATCGAAGTAGATGGACTGCGCGTTCAGGATAAAAAAATCTTTTCCGGATACCCGGTTGTAAAAAGAGGAGAGGGTATCCAGATATAATTTTCCCTTGTCAAATTTCTTTTGCTCCATCTCATTCCAGTATAGCGCCAGATAGGTATCGAACAGGTGGATGGAATCCCTCTCTTCACGGGCATAGCCGAGGGTCCGGCGGAAGTACTCATCCGCCGACGCGTAATTCCTGTTATTGTAATGAATATTACCCAGGAAGTAATTGATCAGGTACCCGAGCGAAGGGGCCGGATCGGCCATCGCAGCAAACAACTTTCCGGCCTCCCTGAGGGGTTCATACACCGTACTGTCCTTCACTCCTATCCGGGTGCGTACAATACCCTGGTAGGCCAGGGCGCGGATATAATTGCTGTTTTTAGGATCGTGAAGACGATAATGGTCACTGACGGAATTGATCAGGGAATCGGTGGTAAAATTGACATAGGTCTTATCATCCGAAATCACCTTTAACAGACCGTAATAAGCCCTGTTAGAACGATCCATACTTTCGGGATCAACCCTTTGAAGGCTATCCGACACGAGTTGCGGCACACTGTCAACCATACTGTCCCAATACGATAACTGCCGGTACATGCGTTCATCAGCCTTATCATTGCAAGAACTGCAAACAATAAGACAAACCAGAGACAATAAAAAAATAAACACGCGCAACATCTTTTATAATCTTTTATCCGATTATTTTTTCCTATTATGAGGTATGGAACATTTCATACGATATAATTATTTTTAACACCAAGGTCGTATGTAATTTGCATATTATCACACTCTTATGCAAGGATGAGGCTAATACTCGTTTCCGGACCAAGACTTTTAGAATCAAGAACCAAGATGAAGATATTAAAACTCAGGAATTGAGATGTCTTTATTCTTGATTCTTTGTTCTTTACTCCTGACTGGTATGCTTATTCCAAATGTAAAAAACAGTACAAATATAGTACTTTTTTTTCGTGATGTCCGAATTTTGCAACTCTCAATACATTATAAACCGATATTAGGGTGTTTGTAAATATTTGTAAGGCAATATCAATCCCGGAAGAAAAATAATAACCCGATGAGTATGTTACTTTTGCAAAATTCCTCTTCATGCCCGGGAAAAAACCAGAATTCCCGTATAAAAAGGTAAAAATCCTCAATTAACCGATATTATTTCCCTAAATTCTGTCAATAGGTAAACAGTTATTACTTTTGTGCCGTTATAGCACTACCGTTAATTTTAATTACGGTTTTCAGTATCAAACACAATGAATAATAATTGGAAGAGAGCCTTTGCAATAATCTGGAGCGGTCAGTTTTTCTCCATACTCACCAGCAGTCTTGTTAATTTCGCTGTCATTATATGGCTCAGCCTGCAGACAGGTTCTGCTGAGATGCTGGCATGGGCGGCTATTGCCGGCATACTACCCCAATCACTCATCGGCCCTTTTACCGGAGCATTGATTGATCGCTGGAACCGTAAACGGATCATGATGTTTGCCGACTCTTTCATCGCATTGTGCACACTGGTATTGGCAATCCTTTTCTGGTTGGATATAGCCCGGATATGGCATATATTCGCTTTGCTGGGATTGCGTTCAATAGGTTCGGCGTTCCATATGCCTGCCATGCAGGCTTCAGTACCTTTGCTCGCCCCTGCAGATCAGTTAACCCGTATCGCAGGAGTGAATCAGATCATCGCTTCGGTCAGCCAGATTGCCGGCCCGGCCCTTGGTGCTATGCTGATAACGATATGGGATATAGAGTATGTCCTGCTGTTCGACGTGGCTGGTGCCCTAATGGCAGTCACATCACTATTCTTTGTACATATACCCAATCCTGAAAAGGAAGAAGGAGCAACGAGACATATCTTAAAAGAGATGAAAGAAGGCGCCATGATCATACTCAGGAACAGAGGACTAAGTCTTGTTTTTCTATATTCCGTATTGGTGGTATTCTTTCTGGTTCCCATTAGCGTATTGTTTCCCCTGATGACATTGGAATATTTCAAAGGAACAGAATTTCAGGCCGGCATTATAGAAGCGATATGGAGTGTAGGTGCATTAGTGGGGGGCGCTATTATGGGAGTTAAGGTCTACAGGGTCAACCGCGTTGCATTGGTCAACTGGATGTATCTTTTGTGCGGACTCACCTTTCTCTTGTCCGGAATTCTATCGCCCGACGGATTTGTCTGGTTTGCGGTGCTGACCGTCATCGGAGGCGTTTCGGGCGCTGTTTACAACGCGGCATTTACCGGACTTATACAGACCAGGATAGATCCGACAGCACTGGGCAGGGTTTTCTCTATGTTTTTTACCTTCAGCCTTATCCCGGCGATGCTGGGATTGATCGGGATCGGTTTTCTGGCCGACGGATTAGGGCTCACCACATCCTTTATCCTGTCCGGAGCCATAATCATTGTTATAGGGATCGCTGCTTTCCTCACCCCTCCCGCTATGCACCTCGACCGGCAAAAGTAAAGCAACAATTTTTCCCATAACTTTCCGGGAGAATTAAATAAACATTTATTTCATTCATCTGTACGATTTCCCCAAGAAAACGTATATATTTGCAGCAAAAGTAATTAAGTTATGCAACGCAACGCTTTTCTACAGCAAATAAAAAAGCGGCTGCAACAAAGCAAGATTAGCGGAACTTCATCTTTGCAAATTTGTCAAACATACATATCAAAAAAATGAAAAAAAATCTTTTACTGCCCGCCCTGATCCTCGCCGTATTATTCATAGGTTGCAACGAAGAAATAGTAAAATCCTTAATACTCGTAGATTATGTCGAGTTAAATGCGAGCACTGATGCTACACTCGATATTTCTGCCGGCAATCCACCTTATCAAATAGTATCTTCTGACAATACCATTGCCACAGCGACAGTAGATGGTTCTTCGATTACAATCAAGGGCCATAAAGAAGGAAAAACAACGCTTCTTCTTACCGACAGTAAAACACAGAACAAGAATATTCAGGTCAAGGTGGGAGTACCTCCCGTTGAATTTGCCAGACAGTATTCCCCTGAAACCATGAAAACCGTATTAAGCGACTTTGGGATAAGTTGGGAAGAAACAAGCGGACAAATCCCCAATGATATAAATATCCTTATTAAATCCGCAGAAGCCGATAAACTGGTTTATTTCAAAAGTTCCGAATGGCCAATAATTACGTCCGAAGAAATAAAGAAAATGATTACGTCGGATTCTCCAATCCCGGTAGGCAATGAAGGCATCAAACTGAAAGCCAATAAAGAAGAACTCTTCCACCATTATTTCGGAGTGAACTTCAAGGGAAGCTATTACTTATTTCATATATCGAGCGTGAATAAAAAAACAGATTCAACAGAGGAGATTTTCACAACCCTTACAGGTGAATACAAAAAAGCCCGATGATGATTCTCTTTTATTGATACAATAACAATAAAAAATTAAAACCAGGTTAAATGGAAAGAGCCCGGTACAATACCGAGCTCTTACTCCAAAGAATATGATTTATAATCTGTCCAATTATTGGGATCACTTTTTTCTAACAGCCTTTTTAGAACTAAGATTATATTATCAATTTTTCGTAAATGTGAAATTGTTAGTTCCGAAGGATCCTTGATCTACAGTGATAGTAAAATTAATAGTATAACTCCCATCACAAGGACTATAGAAACCGTTTGCAACTGTAAAACTATAGTTTGTATACGGAAGGTTCCATTCACTCAGATTCTCTGCAAATAGAGTTTTACCTCCAGTAATAGCATAAGTATCAGGGTTGATGGTTAATTTTACGGTGTTATTTGTACCTGTAGTTAACCCATCGACTATTTGAATTCCACTGATATACACTATGTAGGGATCATTCTCATCTGCAATAAACGTTACATTCCCTTCTATACCCCAATCTGAGGAAACTAAATGATAACTTCCAGATGTCAGATCAGTATCATAAGCACAGAATACACTGATTTTATGAGAAGTAGTCGCAGCAACTGTGGATCTTCCGTTTTTTTCCGTTCTTACATAGAGATAAAATACACTCTCTGTAGTAATTTCATCCAGTGGAATCCCTAGTGCAGTTGCAGCATCATCCGCACTTATTCTAACTGTAGCCGGAAAGGTAGAAATCTCTTGTAATTGTACCGTTTTATCTTCGTGCTTAATTTCAACAATACCTTTATCTATAGTCTCACCTTGCGGAAGAGATACGGTAAATTCTATATAGCTGTTTTCCAGATCGGTGGTGAAATTGGAGGGTTTAAAATTAGAAACTATCGGAACTACATTTTCACCTCTTTCCAATACCATATTTTCATTTGTATTCTCGCAACTCAACAACAAAAAGAAAAGCGATAATAACGAGAATATTTTTGATAGATTGATATAATGTTTCATATTAATATTGTTTATCATTTGTCAAATCAGTTTGATCCTCCGGCCCACCATACATTTTTAGAATATACGTATGTACCGTCTCCAATAATGTCAGCAATATTCGTATTGGTTGTAACATCACTTGACCCGTATGTATAGCGTAAAGGGAACTGGTTTGCGTTTTTAGGGTTATTTAATGTAATGAAATTTTCTCCATTCGCTTTCAAGCGACGGAAATCATTATAGGCTTCGAAAGCTTCTTCCTCATAAAAACCAATATACTTCTGAATCATTATCTCCGCGAGAATTGAACTTAAGCTGGATCCTCTTTCTTCAATTATTTGCTCCGCATATTGACCAGAATCATCCCCGGCTAAATTAATATTACTTTTACTGCTAGCAGCAATGATAGCCTTCCTTAATGATTCCTGAGCATTATCTAAATTGTTTAGTCTGGCATATGCTTCGGCTTTAAGGAATTCTATTTCGTGATAACTCAGGAAATAGGTTGGAGCTGTGGGAATACTAATTTGTGATTTTGTATAAACCCCTTGTTTTTGATCTGGAGTACCATTTGGCGCAATAACAAGTTCCTCGTCTCCATAGAAAATCTCTTTCCTGGGATCCTCTCGTTCATCTAATTTTTGAATGAAACTTTCACTAGCGCCAAAGTAATCCCTATCTTTTAAAAACCGACTAAATGGACTGAAAGAGGTTGAATTATTATACTTGAACTTAGCCTCTTCAGCACTATTAGTGAATGACTTATTTGCGTAATCAATCACAGCTTGATATTGAGGATTAATTTTGGATAATCGCAGGGTATATCTTGCTAATAGACCATTGGCGAATTTTTTCCATTTCACGATACTATTGGCATCAATCGTACCATCATCTGTTGTACCATAAATGAGATCCTGTGTTCCTAAAGCGTCAAACTCAGAAGTTTTTTCAAGATTAGAGATAGCATCATTGAGCAAAGCAAATATATCATCGTATATTTCTTCCTGGGTATCAAGTTTTGGAGAGTATATTATCCCCGGTTGTAATGCTTCACTCCATGGAATATCTCCAAAAGCATCCGTCAATATAGCCAAATTATAAGCAGTTAAAATCTGAGCTATCCCAAGGGTGTGATAATTACCTTCTTCTGATCCTCCTTCAGAGCACTTGGCGATGATATCCTTTAAATTGAATAAATTGGTATAAGTACTTTCCCATGCATTGTTGTATGTGGAACTGGAAGTCGGTTCAGATTGACGTATTTCAGCGTTATACATTTGTCCGTAGATACCAACATTATGTTCTATATAGATGGAAGCATAAAATGCTAAATCCGTGCCAACCGTACGGAATGCAGTACTAGTCATAACATCCGTTATTATAAACTTTGACGCCATGTTAGTTGAATTGTCTACATTCTCATTAATTCTGTCCATTATATCTTCCGAGCAGGACGAAAAGAGAGTTAAACAAGTCAACATTAAATATAGAAATATGTTATTCTTCATATTATTTTTAATTTATAGCAGTTATTGACTTTAAAATTTAATATCTAAACCAAATCCAAAACTCGTTGTCTGTGGTAATGAGAAACGTTCAAATCCACCCATCATATTGGTATTACCTTGGGAACTTTCAGGGTCGAGATTGGGCAGTTCAGTCCAGAGCAAGATATTACGGGAAAATACAGATAAAGAAATATCCTCAATGCCCAAAAGGACACGTTTCGGTAAATTATAGCGAAGTGAAATCTCACGTAGCTTAACAAATGAATTTCCATAGATAAATGCTTCATCAATATTTCCCAAAACATCCGAGTATAATGTCTGATATGCCTTCGCATCATTTGCTCCTCCTCTTACTATATCATTGGGAGTACCATCAGCTTTATATCCTTTATAAACGAAAGTGGATTCCCTATCTTCTGTTCTTTTAGAAACGCCATAAGTATCCATTAAGCCATTAGAGCCTGAATACATCTGACCTCCGTTTTTCCATTCGAATGTAGCTCCAAGAGAAACTCTTTTGAAGGACAGGTTAGTTGACGCTCCTATAATAAATTTAGGAGAGACTTCACCGATAACTTTGTCTTCGCCGGCGTAGGGCATACCATAAGAAGCCGATAAAGGATCCTCATCTACTAAAATACGCCCTTCATCATCTCTTGCAAAAGCAGTTCCATAAATTACAGGAAATGAATATCCAATACCGGCTCTTACTTGCGGAGTAACAAATCCTCCTAAAAATATACTTTCAACCCCTTCTGCTAATTTTTCCACATGGCTTCTTGCTTTTGAAAAGTTTACAGAAACATCCCACAAAAAATCCGCGGTTTTGACAGGTACAAAATAGAGGGTGAATTCATGCGCATCCGTTCTCATATCCCCACCGTTCATTACCAGACTTGAAACACCTGTTGAACCTGCTAAAGGCACTGTAAATATCTGATCGACGACCGTTTGATGGGAGAATGTATAATCAATACCCAATCGGTTATCAAAAAACTTCAATTCAGTTCCAACCTCATATGATTTTGTATTCTGGGGTTTCAAATTGGGATCATACAAAATACCATAGGGTATATAGGAACTCACCCCTCCTAAAGGATAAGTTATGGGATATGGTTCTTTCCACCAACTCCCTTCGTAAGAAGGAATATCGTAATAATTTTGATAATAATTACCGGCTTGCCCTACTTCTGCATAAGATGCCCTCAACTTTCCAAAATTTAACCAATCCAATTCCTTCAAATTGTCGATTTCTGTAAATACAAACCCTAAAGAAACAGAAGGATAGAAAAATGATCTATTGTTCCTTGGCATTGTTGAAACAATATCACGACGCCCTGTTGTATTAAAATATAACATGTTTTTATAATCCAAAGATGCATTATAAAACATACCTATAGTCCTTGATTGTGAAGTACCGGTACTAGCGGTCTGAGTAGAGGTGTTATCAATATGATTCCATCCTCCAAAGTTAAAATCATTCCCGGTTTCACTGTATGATCTATCATTATCTTGATTTATTTCATTACCAATCAGTAAATTAAAACCTAAATCCTCAGATAATTTCCAATCATAGATAGCTGTTAATAATGAATTCACAGTTGTGGAGGTTACCCCATAATTATTGATGGACCCGTTCCCTCCTTTACTTCCATATCCGAAAATATCAGTATAATTTCCTGAATAAGTATCGACACCAAGTTGATATTTGACATTTATTTTTTTAGTTTCATCAATTTGTGAATGATATTCAATGTAGGTATTCCCAAAGAAACGGGTCGTCTTTTCATTAAAAGTATTATTCTTTTCTACCCAGTATGGATTGTCGAATGTCAAACTCCTGTAATAGATCTGTGAATATTCATTCCCAATAGGATGACTAGGAATCCCTTTTAAGTTATAGCTCAAGGGAGCCGCGAGTACACCTGCCAATGAACCATCATTAGCTCCGGTTAATTTATCAATTGAAATGTTAGAGTAGTTCCCGCTAAATCCAGCGTTAAAATGGTTGCTTAATTGTTGAGTTGCACTAATCTTGGCATTATATCGGGTCATGCCAGTATTAAGGGCTATCCCTTCCTGATCAGTATAACCCAAGCCTATAGCAAAGCTTCCTTCGTTGGTAGCCCGGCTTACATTCACCCCACTATTCGAGGTAACCCCTGTATGAAAATAATCATTCCAGTTATCATAAACTTGAGGAGTTACCCATGGATCCAGTCCTGCGGTCTCTAATTGTGGAACACGATATTTACCCGGATGGGCATCACCTATATTTCCTCCATAAACGGGGTCGTTAGGCAAATCAGTTATTTTTGGCCCCCATGATAAAGAGTTTCTTGGGTCAAACGATCCTCCCGTTCCCTGAGCATATATTGTTTGATAATCGGGAGTACGGGATACTTTGTCAAAACTTGTATTTTGAGCGAATGTAACGATTGTTTTACCTTTTTCTCCGCCTGCTCCACTTTTAGTAGTAATGATTACTACACCATTTGATGCACGAATCCCATACAAAGCTGCAGCCGCCTGCCCTTTCAACACATTCACACTCTCAATATCATTGGGATCAATATCTATTGATCGATTAGAATAATCAGCTCCAGTGACACTATTTAATGTAGAATAAGGCGAATTGCTTGAAATAGGCAAGCCATCTACAACGTAAAGAGGTTGGTTATTTCCTGTGAATGAACGTGCACCACGAATATTAAATTGAGTTGAAGCACCGGGCATACCACTTGATACTTTGATGTCAACGCCCGAAACTTTGCCTTGAAGAGCCGTCGATAAATTAGGATTACCGGCATTGGCAATATCCTTCACATCCTGTACAGCATAACCAAGTGCTTTTCTTTCTCTGGAAATACCCAATGCTGTAACAACCAATTCTTCAAGCATCTCTGTATCTTCACTTAATACTACTCTCACATTTGCCCTCACAGGTACCTCTTGTGTCTGGTATCCGACATAAGAGATCACAAGTGTACCACCGGCAGGAGCAGATAAAGTGAAATTACCGTCCATATCGGAAACGGTTCCCTGCGATGTCCCTTTGATCTGGATGGTAGCCCCAATCACCGGGTCGCCCGATTCACCCACCACGGTACCGCGTACCTGGGTCTGAGCCATCAGCATCCCTATCCCTAAAAAGAATAGGGATAAAAACATAGTTAATTTTCTTTTCATAAACTCTACTTTTAAATTAAACACTATATTATTCTAACATTTTATCTTACCGATAGCGCTGAAAGGGGTTTTAACTAATAATAAAAGATAAATCATCACTCATACACAACACCCTTCTTACTACGACAATTCGCATCGTACAACCGACGACCCGATAACTTTACAAACTCGAGAACTCTACAACTCGACCACTCTACATCTCCACACTAAATTAACATTTTTATGGTTTATATACGCTTCGCAAATATAAATCATTTATTTCAATTATGTGATTTTTTGCACTTTTTTTTAAAAAAAATGTCAGACTGAAATCTCTATCCCTGTTTTTGATACATTTCATAGGACTTCCGCTGAAAACATAGCTGCAAAAAGGATCACGGAATTTTAACAATTATATGCACGATAATCTTACAATCTATAATGGTGCAAATATACACCTTCAAAAAACATTATGCAAGCAAAAATCAAAAATTTCTTTATTTTTTATTATATATGGGGAAAATCAATATAAAAAAGACAAAACCGGTAAATTCAAAAAAGCGCAAAAAAAGGTGACCTTACGGCCACCTTTTCCATTTCCTGATATTCTAAAAAACGTTTATTCTTCTATTCCCAATAATTCCACATCGAAGATGAGATTGGAAAATGGCTTGATGGTACCACGGTCCTGTGCTCCGTAAGCCAGATCGTAAGGAATATACAATCTCCATTTTGATCCCACGGGCATCAGTTTCAACGCTTCCGTCCAACCCGGGATCACCTGGGTCACACCAAAGGTGGCGGGTTCTCCCCTGTTTACACTGCTGTCGAATACCGTACCGTTGATCAATGTGCCATGATAATGCACCTTCACCCGATCGGTATCGGCAGGAGTAGGTCCGTTACCTTCACGAAGGATCTCATATTGCAGTCCGCTGGGGAGTGTAACCACACCTTCTCTCTTGGCGTTGTCGGCCAGGTAAGCATTTCCGGCGGCAATACTATCGGCATACTGCACCTTAAGTTCTTCTTCCTGACGGGTTTGTTCGGCTTGCTGCGCTTTTTCCATCTCTTTTTGTACCAGCGCATTGGCCTCCACCGTACTGATCGCTAACTGCTGATTTTTCAGCGTGGAGATCAATCCGGCCAGTATCTGGTCGCTATTCACTTTCTGAGTGGAGTCGGATCCGAAAAGCATCGTATTGAATTGTGGAAGCATCATCTGGGAAAACTGTACCCCGATACTTAATCCCTGGGCATACGGCGACTTCTCTTTCAGATTCATCGCTTCTTTCAACCCTTTGATGAATTCATTGAGCCGGGGAGCGTTGATCTGGTTCACCGAATCGAGCTTTGCAGCCATCTCTTTTTGTAATACTTCCTTCTGAGTGGAATCGGCAGAGGCGATCCTCATCTGATAATCGTATTCGATGTTGGAGGTGCTTTGCAATATTCCTTGTTGCTCGAGATATTGCACCAATCCCTGGTCGGCCATACTTACGCCATAGGCATAAGAGACACTGTCCACAGAGTTCTTCAGGGATGTCTTCGGTGTGGAAGCTCCTCCGCAGGATACCATCAACACTGCCAGAACAGTCATTGCACTAAATGTACCTAAAATTGTTTTCTTCATTTTCTTCTATATATTAATAATGTGTATATATTATTGTCTTTTGTGGCGGAAGCAGGTGTTGCCCGCCCGGCGACTACTCTATCCCCAATAGTTCCACATCGAAAATGAGAGCGGAGTTGGGCTCTATGGAATTTCCCGCTCCCTGTTCCCCGTAGGCAAGTCCGGAAGGTATATACAACCTCCATTTCGACCCGACGGACATCAACTGGAGCGCTTCTACCCACCCTTTAATCACCTGGTTTACACCGAAAACGGCCGGCTGTCCTCTCTGCACGGAACTATCAAAGACCTGCCCATTCAGCAACGTGCCGTGATAGTGGCATTTCACCCTATCGGTGGCTTTGGGTTTGGCCCCGTCTCCTTCCTGCAGGATCTCATATTGCAGCCCGCTGGGAAGCGTAACCACACCCTCTTTTTTCCCGTTTTCTTTCAGGAACACTTCCCCCTCTTTCAGATTATCCTCAAGCATTTCATCCTGTACCTTACTGAAATACCCCTGAATGACCTGATTGGCTTCCTGGGGATCCATGGAGGGAGTGGCATTATTCATAATCTCGGTAAAGGCTTTCACAAATGATTCCACATCTATCTGCTTCAACCCTGAATTCATCAGATTAGAAGCCATACTCATTCCCAACGCGTAGCTTAGTTTGTCCATCTAACTTTTTCCTTTTTGATTTTTACTCACAAAAGTACGATTTTAATGTGAAATAATTTTGATTTTAAGGAGAAAAAACTATATTTATAAAATAGAATATAGGATACGCCTCTGAAAAGCTCAAACAAGTTTGGCTTTTCTCTCGGCTTTCACTATATTTGGAAGAAAAAAAGAGATTTCTATGCAAAAGAAACTGGTTGTACTTACAGGAGCCGGCATGAGCGCCGAGAGCGGAATTGCTACTTTCCGGGATTCGGGAGGTTTGTGGGAACAGTATCCGGTGGAACAGGTGGCTACACCCGAAGGATTTGAGGCGAACCCTGAACTGGTGTTGAATTTCTACAATATGCGGCGCCGCGAACTGATGAAAGCCAAACCCAACGCGGGACATTACGCACTGGCCGAAATGGAAAAGGATTTAGATATATATATTATCACGCAAAACATTGACAACCTGCATGAACAGGCCGGCAGCACAAAAGTGATCCACCTCCATGGCGAACTGATGAAAGCGCGCTCTACAAAAGATGAATCGCTGATCTACGATATCGACCCGGCACATATCGATCTGCATCTGGGCGATACCTGCGAGAAGGGGTTCCAGTTACGACCGCATATCGTATGGTTCGGCGAAGCAGTCCCCATGATCCTGGAAGCCGAAAAGATCTGTCGACAGGCCGATATCTTCGTTATCATCGGCACCTCCATGAACGTGTATCCGGCGGCGGGGCTGCTCGATGACGTGAGAAGGAACGTTCCGGTATATTTAATTGATCCCAAGGATGTATCCACACGGCGATACGACATACACCATATTCAAAAAGGGGCTTCGGAAGGAGTCAGGGAGTTACAACGATTATTACTGTAAGTATGTAGAAAAATAGACCTATAAACTTTGAATAATAATCAAAAGCATATTATCTTTGGATGGCCCGGCAGATTAATTATGTAAGGATTTTCCCTGTTTTAGAAGTAACTGAAAAAGAGAACCAAAAGCAGACTTTGGCTCTATCTGGAAGATTACAATTCAATTTTAATTTTTCGATAGTCGCGCTTTTTTTGTAATTTCGCTTTTCAAATAAGAAAAAGATCCGTGGGAAAAAAAATAGTGGAAACGCCAATGATGAAGCAGTACGTCGAGATAAAAAAACAACATCCCGACGCTATTTTACTGTTTCGTGTGGGCGACTTTTACGAGACATTTTCGGATGATGCCGTCGTAGCGGCTGAGATACTGGGTATCACACTCACACGAAGGGCAAACGGGACTGCACAGTTCGTGGAGCTGGCCGGCTTCCCGCACCATGCCCTGGACACCTATCTGCCGAAACTGGTGCGTGCCGGCAAGCGTGTGGCGATCTGCGACCAGTTGGAAGATCCGAAGATGACCAAAAAACTGGTAAAACGGGGGATCACCGAGTTGGTAACACCGGGCGTATCTATCAACGACACTATCCTGAACCATAAAGAGAACAATTTCCTCTGCGCAATGCATATGGAAAAGGGCAACCGGTTCGGAATTGCTTTCCTCGATATTTCCACCGGTGAATTCCTCACCGCCGAAGGGACAGACGACGATATCGACAAGCTGCTCTCCAACTTCTCTCCAAAAGAGATACTCATTGAACGGGGCAACAAAAAAAAGTTTGAAGAACTTTTTGGTTCCCAATGGTTTCTTTTTGAACTGGACGACTGGATCTTTACCGAAAACAGCGCCCATGACAGGCTGCTTTCCCATTTTCAGACAAAGAACCTGAAAGGTTTCGGCGTGGAGCAACTCACACGGGGGATTATCGCTTCAGGCGCCATACTCCATTACTTAGATATCACGCAGCACAAGCATATTGGCCATATAACCTCCCTGTTGCGCATCGAGGAAGAGCGTTTCGTACGGCTCGACAGATTCACCATACGCAATCTGGAACTCATCAACCCTCTCAATGAAGGGGGAAAAAGCCTGCTCAACGTGCTCGACAAGACCATCTCCCCTATGGGTTCACGCCTCCTGCGCCGGTGGACGGTCTTCCCCCTGAAGGAAGCCCAACCGATTGAAGCCCGCCTGAACGTGGTGGAGCATTTTTTCCGGGAGCCGGAATTGAAAAAGGTGCTTGAACAACAACTCTCCCTTATAGGCGACCTGGAACGGATTATCTCCAAAGCAGCCACGGGAAGAATTACTCCGAGAGAGGTAGCACAACTGAGAGTGGCGCTCACCGCAATCGAGCCGATCCGGGAGGCTTTCCTCTCCTCCGATAATCAAAGTATCGCGGAGATGGGAGAAAAACTCGACCCCTGTCTCACGATCCGGGATCGTATTGAGAAAGAGATCGTGCCCGACCCTCCTGCTTTACTGCACAAAGGCGGATATATAAGGAAGGGGGTGGACAAAGAGCTGGACGAACTGCGCCAAATAGCCTATTCCGGTAAAGATTACCTGATGCAGATACAGCAGCGCGAGAGCGAAAGAACTGGTATTCCGTCTCTGAAGGTGGCTTTCAACAACGTATTTGGCTATTATATAGAAGTACGCAACGCACACAAGGACAAAGTCCCGGCAGACTGGATACGCAAACAGACGCTGGTGAATGCCGAACGGTATATCACAGAAGAATTGAAAGAATATGAAGAGAAGATCTTGGGAGCGGAAGAGAAAATCATCTCGCTGGAAAACCGCATTTACTCTTTATTGGTGGAAAGCCTGCTTGAATATATCCCCATTATCCAGACCAACGCCAATATAATTGCCCGGGTCGATTGCCTCCTCTCTTTTGCCAACGTGGCACAGGAGAACAAATATATGCGGCCGGAGATTAACGATTCCGAAATCATCGACATACAGAACGGCCGCCATCCGGTGATCGAAAAACAACTTCCTCCCGGTGAACCGTTTATCGCCAACGACCTATATATAGATAGCAACACACAGCAGGTTATCATCATTACAGGTCCCAATATGGCAGGTAAGTCAGCGCTCCTGCGCCAGATCGCGCTTATCACCCTGATGGCACAGATCGGCAGCTTCGTACCGGCCGATTCGGCAAAGATCGGACTGGTAGATAAGATATTTACCCGGGTGGGGGCATCAGACAACATCTCGCTCGGGGAATCCACTTTTATGGTGGAGATGAACGAGGCGGCCAATATCCTGAATAACCTGTCGGATCGCAGCCTTGTCCTTTTTGATGAACTGGGACGCGGCACAAGCACCTACGACGGCATCTCCATCGCCTGGGCAATAGTGGAATATATACACGAAAATCCGAAAGCGCGTGCCAAAACTCTCTTCGCTACCCATTACCACGAACTGAACGAAATGGAGAAATCGTTCAAACGTATAAAAAACTACAATGTGGCGATAAAGGAAATCGACAACAAAGTGATCTTCCTGCGTAAACTGGTTCCGGGCGGAAGCGAACATAGTTTTGGCATCCATGTGGCAAAAATGGCCGGCATACCGCAAAGCATCACCAAACGCGCGGATGCTATCCTCGCCCAGATGGAGTCCTCCAACCGGAAAGAGATGATCAAGAAACCCATTCAGGATTTCGTGGAAAAACGGGAGGGATATCAACTGAGCTTCTTCCAGCTGGATGATCCGATACTCAGCCAGGTACGCGACGAGATCATCAACCTCGACGTAAACAATTTAACTCCCCTCCAGGCATTGAACAAGTTGAACGAGATCAAGAAAATTGTCAAAGGAAAATAAATCTCCTTATATACTATGGCTTCGGATAAGTTATCCGAAGCCATATCAAGAAAAAACCATCCAAAGAGATGATGTATAACGAAAACAAACTGAACGAAACAGAACGTACCGGACGCATCGAGGTCATCTGCGGCTCAATGTTCTCCGGCAAAACCGAAGAGTTGTTGCGCAGATTACGCCGTGCACAGTTTGCCCGGCAAATGGTGGAAATTTTCAAACCTTCCATCGATACCCGCTATTCAGAGGAAGAGGTGGTCTCACACGATAAAAACACTATCCTTTCCACTCCTGTGGAACACTCCAGTAATATCTTACTGCTCTCTTCCGGAGCGGAAGTGATAGGAATAGATGAGGCCCAGTTCTTCGACATGGGATTGGTGGATGTATGCCAGGAACTTGCCGACCAGGGGATCAGGGTGATCATAGCCGGCCTCGATATGGATTTCAAACGTGTTCCCTTCGGCCCGATGCCTGCATTGTGCGCTATTGCCGACGATGTGGTAAAAGTGCATGCCATCTGTGTACAGTGCGGTAACCTTGCCAATTACTCGCACCGGCTGGTGAAAAACGACAAACAGGTGATGCTGGGCGAAACCGACGAATACCAGCCCCTCTGCAGGAAATGCTATTTAAGGGCAATGGATAAGAGGGATCAGGAGGGAGAGGAGGATATATAAAACGTACTCAGCACAGCTCTATGGTCAGAAGGATAATCTTCAATTACAATATCACTGAATTTCCCGGATTCTCCTACGATTTGTGAGCGGCTCAGGGAAATGTTTCCCCCCCAATAGAATACAAAATCAATACGGTCCGGCACTTCCCGGTATTTCTCGGTTTCAGGAAGGGTAGTCCATGTATGGCCTGGATATTCCACTTCATCAGGATATAAAGTCCGGTAGGAATCTTTCATACCGGCCTGTAACTGAAAATTTTTCGTTGCAGGCCATTCGACTCTCATTTTACACAAATTCGCCTTTGCCGCATTTTCCGTCCAGTCCAACCAGGACGGCTCATTAAAATCGCCGGTAAGAAAAACCGGACAATTATCATTTTGAGCTTCTTTTATTTCCCTGAGGATAAGCGTCACCTCTTCTCCCCTGGTACGCCAGGCCGATTCTATCGCTTCCGAAGCCGTTGAGAGCAACGGACCTCCACAATATTCTATACCATTCAGTTGATAGGGTTCATACGGACAGTAATACAGATGAACATTAAACATCCATACAAATTGATTTTTTCCCGTCTGTATTTTGACTCCTTTTCCCGAATCCGATGTTTTGACAATAGGGTACTTACTGATTATGGTAGCGCTGTTATTGGAGGGATGCGAATACCAACCCAGGCTATCTGCAATAGCGACGGCCGTATTTGAACCGTTACGGGTAGCCTCTTGTATCCCCACAATATGAGCACCGCTATTCACAATCACTTCCGCGGTCTTTTCAATGGAATTGCCGCCTCCCACCCAGATATTAAAACTCATCACCTGTAATTCATAAGAGTTCTTTTGAGTACAGGAACAACAGATAAAAAGAAAACCCAACAAGTACCAATGTAAACGCATCATATTTTTTGAATTTACGAGAGTGGCTGTTGCTGCCACATAACCACACAAATATACTATTTTGAATGAATTTCAACAAAAAAAGACTTGCTTCATTTGGAATAGATGTGCTAACAACCTATATCAGTCCAAACGGATTTCTGACACCGGATCCCAAAAGACTTTCCTCCAGTTTTTTATTCTGTTATTCTCCACTGTTACGCCTTCCGATTCCAACAGTTCCTGCATTGTGTCAGGGGTTTTGAAGGCATCTTTGCCGGAGAGTTCCCCTTGACTGTTTACGACCCTGTGTGCCGGGATATTTTGAACGGCACTGTCCGCCAAGGCTTTGCCCACCATACGGGAATGGGATGGATAACCTATGGAACGGGCTATTGCTCCATAGCTTGTAGCTCTTCCTTTGGGTATCATACTGACGATTTCAGACACAAGCTCTCTGAATTCCTTTATATCAGGTTTATCTTCCGGTTTCATCTCAACGATAGATTTCAAAATGTAAAGATATATAAATTAATAACGGCCTTATCCGGGTTATTGTGGCATAACCCGAATAACAGGACAAATATTTTTCCATGAAAAACTACAGAAAAATGCAGGAAAAGGATGCTTTTTTAAAAGAACGGCAAACAATACGGGCGGTTATTTGTTATTTCTCTATATAAACCAAAACGTATGAAACGGGCACGTAAGTCGGTTTAACGATATAATGATCTACCGATTTGATAATTACTGATCACCAAATCGATAAGTTGTTAAAAACTGATCGGTGGGGTTCCGTATACCTTAACTTAAAAAACAAATAATCGTATGAAACTAAAAAAACTATTTTTCGCAGTACTTTTGATGACAGCAATAGTAACTACACTGAATGCACAACAGTATAACACTGCTCTTGGCGTGAGACTGGGGTATGACAGCGGTGTGACACTGAAACACTTCTTTGCTCCTGCATCGGCTGGTGAGTTTATCCTCGCGGCGTCACCCCATTACTTCCAATTGACCGGATTATATGAATACCAACAACCGGTTCCGGGAGCACCCGGGTTAGATTGGTACCTGGGGCTCGGTGCGCATATCGGGGGCATCCACAAAGAAAGGGATCGTTACAACAGCGCCTTCCTGCTGGGGGCCGACCTGATCGGGGGCATCGAGTATATTTTTCCCCAGGCACCCTTTAATATTTCTTTAGACTGGAAGCCGTCGTTCAATTTCACCAACAGCTATAACGATTACTGGTATAGCGGATTTGCGCTCAGCTTGCGCTATACGTTCAAATAAAAAATAAAAATACTTTGGGAAGACCGTCCTCAAACGAGGGCGGTTTTTTTTATTGAAAATGGATGATAAAATTCATAGGATCTCTAATTACGTCCCGACGACAGCAGAAGGATTACAAGACAGACTTTTATTACCTATTTCATTGGTTAAATGTTCATTTTCTATTTTTAATCTCTCATTTTTGGCTGATAATTCTTTGATCTCACCGAGGAGTTTGTCCAAAACCGGTTCCGGGATATGATCATCAGTTGAGTTATTAAGCATCTCACCCGTGCCTAAAACCAGCCACATTGGATTCAGATCCGGACAATTTTCTATTATTTGCATGAGTACACCTTCTCCTACATCCGAGAGCCTTGTATACATTTTACTTAAATAACCATTGGAAACACCAATCATCCTCTCAAACTCAGCCGGTCTTAATCCCTTCTCATTTAGATAGTGATATATTCTTTGAATTATTTTCATGAAAATAGAAAATATTCCTTATAAATTTGTTTAATTAGAAAATTGTCTATAACTTTGTGTCAAGTTTCAATTTGAAAAACGCTATAAAGATATAGAAAAATTTTCATATATAACAAGAATGGAAAATACTATCATAAAAGTTGACTATTCAGTACGAAAAGAGATCATGAGAATGCTCAATGTGACGTATCCTACTATCCGGAAGGCGCTAAATGGTGAGACGGATACGGAATTATCAAAAAGAATCAGGCAAACCGCGATTGCAAAAGGAGGTATCGAATTAAAAATTATCGACAAATAAAAGTCAAAGTTTACGAACTGACGGGCAATTAATTCATTACGACCTACATCTCTAGCTCTATAAAAGCGGCATATTATATGGCCGCAGTCATTAAAAGTATTCGTGTAATTAGAGCGCTATTAATAAAGGATGGTATGGACGGCATTCAATTAAAAAATGACAGAAAGCATACCGTACGCAAATATTTGCTGACGGATGTGGCATCCTGCATATTTACTTTCTCTGACGGGCTGAAAAGCAGGGTTACCCCGTCGCCCGACAATGAGATTGTCCTTGTGAAGCTGATCCCGCGAATATCTAAATCAAAACGGTTTGAGGATAGTGTGTTGAGCAACTACTTATCGGCAAGGAATATGAGTGAACTGGCAAAGTTTTGCGGTTACGATTGCATAAAAACTTTCACACGCCATTTCAAGAAATGTTTCGGACAAACACCTTATCAATGGATGTTAGATAGGAAAATGGAGGAGATTAACTCATTGGTAATGAAGTCGGATATGTCCATTACGGAAATAGCCAAAATGTACGACTTCAAGAGCGTATCACATTTGGTGACTCTCTATAATAAACACTACGGGATTCCACCCGCCAAAAGCAGATTATTAGGATCTACCTGATCCCTGTTTTTCCATACAACACCACATCTTACCTATCCTTGTTTACCGGAGCATTCGCCAACCGCCTTCGTTTGAAAGCGGTTTTTTTATTCTGTTCCGCCGAAAATTCGTACTTTTGTAGTTATGCAGAAAACCGAAAAGAATAGTGATGTCGGGTTGCTTAGCCACTTGAACGAAGCGCAACGGACCGCCGTAGAATTTTGTGACGGGCCCTCGCTGGTGATTGCCGGCGCCGGATCAGGAAAAACAAGGGTACTCACCTATAAGATCGCTTACCTGCTGGAACAGGGACTACCCCCCTACTACATCCTGTCGCTTACCTTCACTAACAAGGCGGCGCGCGAGATGAAATCGCGTATTGCCGATCTGGTGGGAGAGAAAAGGGCCCGCCGGCTCTGGATGGGTACGTTCCACTCCATTTTTGCACGTATCCTGCGGAATGAAGCGGAAGCGATCGGTTTTCAGTCGAACTTTACCATTTTCGACTCATCCGACTCCAACAATCTTATCAGGCTGATTATCAAGGAGATGGAGCTGGATGACAAACAATACAGGCCGGGATCGGTGCACGGACAGATATCAAGGGCAAAGAACAGCCTGATCACACCTGCCATGTACGCAGCCAACGACGAAATCCTGCAATACGACCGGATGGCGAGGCGACCGATGCTATTCGAGATCTACCAACGGTACCAGAACAGGCTCCGCTCAGCCAACAGCATGGATTTCGACGATCTGCTGATGTATACCAATATCCTGTTCCGCGACCACAAGGAAGTGCTGGAAAAATACCGGAACCAGTTTCAGTATATCCTGGTGGATGAGTACCAGGACACCAACTTCGCCCAGCATCTTATCGTGAAACAACTGGCAGACGAACATCACCGCGTATGCGTGGTGGGCGACGATGCACAAAGCATCTACTCCTTCCGGGGCGCCAATATCGACAATATCCTGAAATTCAAATCGAATTTTCCTAACACGCAGATATTCAAATTGGAGCAGAACTACCGTTCCACACAGAATATCGTGAATGCTGCCAACAGCCTCATCAAAAAGAACAGCGAGCAGATCTTCAAAAATGTGTTCTCTGAGAACGAAGAGGGTGAGAAGATTGATATGAGAAAGGCTTTTTCCGATTTTGAGGAGGGATTGATCGTTTCCAATAAAATAGCCCGTATGCGGCTCGAAAAGTACGCCCGCTACAGTGATTTCGCCGTCCTCTACCGCACCAACGCCCAATCGCGTATCTTTGAAGAGGCGTTGAGAAAGAACAACATCCCCTACCGGATCTATGGCGGACTGTCATTTTACCAGCGCAAGGAGATCAAGGATATCATCAGCTATTTCCGCCTGATCGTGAACCCGAACGACGAAGAGGCTTTCCGCCGTATCATCAACTATCCCACCCGGGGTATCGGCGACGTGACCGTAGGCAAGATCACATCGGTCGCCCAACGCCACAACACCAGTCTCTGGCAGGTAGTGACCGCTCCGTTGGAATACAATCTGGAAGTAAACACGGGAACGGCAAAGAAACTGGAAGGATTTCACTCCCTGATACAGGATTTTATCGATAAAAACGCAACGATGAGCGCCTTTGAACTGGCGCAGGAAGTGATCAAAAACAGCGGTATCGCCAAAGAGGCTTACGACGATATGACACCCGAAGGGATGAGCCGCGCGCAGAATATGCAGGAGTTACTCAACGCAATGAATGAGTTTGTGGAGACACAGCAGGAACAGGGGGATGAAAATATCCGGCTGGCAGACTTCCTGTCGGAAGTGTCGCTGCTTACCGATCAGGATACCGATACGGGAGCCGATAACGAGAAGGTGACCCTGATGACGGCGCACTCCGCCAAGGGACTTGAATTTGATCATGTGTTCGTGGTGGGGATGGAGGAAGACCTCTTCCCGTCAGCCATGGCGAAATCGGAAATCCGCGGGCTGGAAGAGGAACGTCGCCTCTTCTATGTAGCGATCACCCGGGCAAAAAAGAGTTGCACGATCACTTATGCGAAAAGCCGTTTCAGGAACGGGCAGACCAACCCCGCCTCGCCAAGCCGTTTTCTGAAAGATATCGACCCGTCCTTTATCGAAGGAGGAGAAGGAGATGAGACCGCTACCCTCCCGGCACCGGCAGATGATTTCTGGGGATCAATGCGGGAGCAAAGGGAGCAACGAATGCAGAATACCTATAGCCCTACTATCGCTCCCAAACGGGTGGTACCGGTTCAACGGGCCGTTCCTTCCGCTCCGTTATCGGAAGAGGCGAAAGAGCTGGAAGTAGGGCATGTAATAGAGCATGAGCGGTTCGGACGGGGAATAGTAACTTCCATCGAGATGAGCGGCAACGATCGCCGTGCCTTCGTAGAGTTCGATGCTGCCGGCAGAAAGCAGTTGTTGCTTAAGTTCGCCAAATTTTCTATTGTCGGCACGACAGACTCCGCCACCAGATCTTAATGTGAATATGCCAATGTGACTAATATGCCAATAAGCGGGCAACCCACTCACCTCAACAGATATAACTTCATATCTCCAATAACGCCTTCTCGCCGCTATTTCCCCCGAACAACATATCGACGGGTTTTTCCAGCAACTGTTTGACCCTGACCAGAAAACCGACAGAATCCTTACCGTCGATCACACGATGATCGTATGACAGTGCGACATACATCATGGGACGTATCACTACCTGGCCGTCGATGGCAACGGGCCGTTCCTGAATATTATGCATCCCCAATATAGCGGACTGGGGCGGATTGATGAGCGGTGTAGACATCATGGAACCGAATACGCCGCCATTGGTCACAGTGAACGTACCGCCGCTCATCTCAGGAATAGAGATCCTGCCGCTCCGCGCTTTTCCTGCAAGTTCTTCAAGTGTCCGCTCGATCTCTGCCAGGCCCAGGCTTTCTACATTACGGATCACAGGCACCATTAACCCTTTGGGCGTACTCACCGCTATCGAAATATCGGCATAATCGTAGGTAACCATATTCTCACCGTCCAGCATAGCATTCACATTGGGGAATTCCCGCAGGGCAACGGAACAGGCTTTCAGGAAGAAGGACATGATACCCAGCTTGATACCATATTTCTCCATAAACTGAGTCTGGTATTTTTTCCGCAGATCCATAATGGACTTCATATCCACCTCGTTGAAGGTAGTCAGCATGGCCGTCTCATTCTTCACCGACACCAGCCGCTCACTCAGCTTCCGGCGCAGCGAACTCATCCGCTCGCTCTTCGATTCCCGGCTGACCGGCTTTTTCATGCCATTCGTGCCGATTCCGCCCGAGGCGCCCATAACCGCCTCCACATCCTCACGCCTTAACCTCCTCAAGCCGTTGATCACATCCTCCACCGACAGCCCATTTTCGGTCATCACTTTCTTAGCCAGGGGTGTGATCTTCACCCTGTCGTAACCGGCGGTACCGTCATGAGGCTCGGAAGGGCCAACGGCGGGTTCCGCAGAAGGCGTACCTCCTGCAGGGGTCTCCTCTGACGGCGGAGTAAATGTTTTTTGCCCGGCATGAGGCGCTGTCTGCTTTGCCTTTCCTTTTACGGAAGACTGTTCCGGAGCGGAAGGTTGTTCCGGGGATGCCCCTTCCCCCGCTGTCGGAGCAGCAGCTTCTTCCGTTTGCACAGAAGTATCGATGGTACAGGCCACAGCGCCCACCTCTATCGACTCTCCTTCTGCTGCCTTGAGCGATATTTTTCCGCTCTCTTCGGCCACCAGCATCAGGGTTGCCTTTTCCGATTCGAGTTCGGCTATTTCCGCATCTTTCCGTACAACAGCTCCATCCTCCACAAGCCAATGAAAGAGCTCCACATGCGTAATGGATTCCCCGGGACTCGGTATTTTTATTTCTATGATTGCCATATATTTAATGTACTAATAAGTCAATGTGCCAATGTGACTAATTAATTATCAACGAATGACGAATGACTAATTATTAATTTGTTCCGAAATCTTGAATCTTGAATTTTTAATCTTGAATCAAATTTAACGCCTCATTCAGAATAATTGCCTGATGCACCTTATGCTGCGCCGTGAGGCCTTCCGCCGTAACGCCGCTGGGGGGACGGCTGATAACCTGCAAGGTACAGTCTCCTATATGTTGTTTTACAAAAACGGCGGCTCCCATATTGAACGGCTCCTCCTGAACCCATATAAGTTCCACGTTTTCCGGGTAATTCTTCAGTATCTTCCCGAGTTGCTTTTCAGGAAAAGGGTAGAGTTGTTCCAGCCGCAGGATGGAAATATCGTTTATCTTCCTCTCTTTCCGCACGGCATCCAGTTCGTAATATATTTTGCCGCTGCAAAGCAATATTCTTCTTACTTCCGACGGATTTTTCACCGTTTTATCTTCTATCACCTCCCGGAACCGGCCTTCAGTGAAATCGGCAAGGGAAGAGATACACTCAGGGTGGCGCAGGAGGCTCTTGGGTGTAAAGACGATCAGAGGAAGGCGGATTTCACGGTGCAATTGCCGGCGAAGCACATGGAAGAAATTGGCAGGGGTGGTACAGTTTACCACCTGCAGATTGTAATTGGCACAAAGGCTTAAAAAACGCTCCATCCGTCCGCTCGAATGTTCCGCTCCCTGCCCTTCGTATCCGTGTGGCAGCAACATCACCAGGCCCGACCTTATACCCCACTTCTCCTGGGCGGCGGAGATATACTGATCCACGATCACCTGTCCCACATTGTAGAAGTCGCCGAACTGCGCTTCCCAGAGGGTGAGTCCTTCGGGATGGGCCAGCGAGTAACCATACTCAAACCCGAGTATACCATACTCATTGAGCGGTGAATTATAGACCCGTGCGGACGCCTGCCCTTCCCCCAGATTCATCAGGGGAAAATATTTCTCTTCGCCAGGGAAGCGTAGGCCATCAGCTCCCCCATCGCCCAGTCATACCTGTCCTCTTCTATCATCGCCGCCCGCTGCGCAAACAGGCGCTTGGTCTTATTGAAGAATTTTTTATCTTCCGGCAGGCTTGTAATACTCTTTGCCAGTTCTATAAACAACTCTTTCGAAATGGCCGTATCAACACTCTCTTCGAAATCAACCGCTTTGGGGAATCCTATATTTTTGCACCTGTTTGAAAAAAAGAGCTGAAGGTTTAGTTGATCGGATCTGAGCGACTCTTCATACGCCTCCTCTAATCGCCGGTGAAAGCCGGCTACCCTTTCATCAAACTCCTGCCGGGTGATGACATCCTCGGCGATCAGCTTCTCCGCATAGATATCACGGGGATTTTTATGTTTGGCAATGATATCGTAGAGTTTCGGCTGTGTAAACCGCGGCTCATCCCCTTCGTTATGCCCGTATTTCCGGTACGAGAGCAGATCGATAAAAACATCGATATTGAATTTCTGGCGGAACTCCAGCGCCAGCTTGGCTACATAGACCATCGCCTCGATATCGTCTCCGTTCACATGGAATACAGGAGATTGGGTCACCTTGGCCACATCGGTAGAGTAGGTGCTGGATCGTGCCTGAAGATAGCTGGTGGTGAATCCCACCTGGTTATTGATCACAATATGGATGGTACCTCCCGTTTTGTAGCCCTCGAGTTTGGAGAACTGAATGGTCTCATACACCACACCCTGTCCGGCGATGGCGGCATCGCCATGAATGAGGATCGGCAATACCTGATCGTAATCATAATTGTGTTCGTTCTCCAACATCGCCCTGGCAATACCCTGCCCTACAGGGCCTACGGCTTCCAGATGGGAAGGATTGGGGGTGAGGCTGATGGAGATGGAACGCCCTTCGTAATCGATGGTGCTGTTATACCCAAGATGGTATTTCACATCGCCATATTTGATCTTCTCTTCGTAATTCTGGGCATTGAACTCACGAAACACCTGTGCATAAGGCTTTTTCATCAGGTTGGTGAGTACGTTTAACCGTCCGCGGTGCGCCATGCCTATCACGATCTCATTCACATCATAAGCACCTCCGCGCGACATGATGGCGTCCAATGCAGGTATAATAGACTCGGACCCTTCCAGTGAGAATCGCTTCTGTCCTACAAACTTTTTATGAAGATAATCCTCGAATCCGGACGCCTCTATAAGCCGGTCGAGAATACGCAGCCTGATCTCGCGTGGGAGCAGTTCCCGGTTTTCGGAGTTCTCCATTTTCTCCTGCAACCATCGTACAATCTCCGGTTTGGTCATATAGCGATATTCCACACCGATCGATCTGCAATAGGTCTCTTCGAGACGGGCGACGATCTCTCTTAATGTGGCTTTGCCTATACCTATCTCATGCCCGGCCTCGAACTCCCTGTCGAGGTCGTTTTCGGTAAGGTCGAAATTCTCGATGGCCAGCGTCGGCGAGTAACTCCGGCGTGTACGTACCGGATTGGTCTTGGTAAAAAGGTGTCCTCTTCGCCTGTAAGCGGTAATCAGCTTCATTACCGCCAGCTCTTTCCGGGAGTTCTCCACTGAAACGCTGCTCTCTCCCGGTTTTACCGGAAAACGGGTGATGGCTAAATCAAATCCCTGAAAGAAATAGCGAAAACTCTCATCCACACTTTCGGGGTCTGCTTTATATTTTCTATATAAGTCCTCTATGGCTTCCAGATCCACTGCATTCATCTCATTTTTGGCATTCATCGGTCAATTTTCCTGAATATTCATATGAACATAATCTTAAAGTGAAAAACGAAAAGTGAAAAGTGAAAAACTTAACTACCTTCCCACCTTCCCACTTATCTGATATGAATGGTAAAGATAGTAAAATTGTTCATTATTTCCCGAAAAAATAGTACTTTTGGGGTTGAACTTCATTCGACTGTCAATGGTTGTCACGCCAGGGCAAATCCCTGCGGAATTATCCTCCGCCCGTTTGGCTTAGCGAAGGCCGTACAAACTATCCGAGAAGAGACAGATACAATTTATCATAAAAAAAATCGATCTAATGACAAAAAGCGCTTTACAAATTGCAAGGGCAAGTTATGTGCCCAAAATGCCCGAAGGTTTGAAGGGCAATGTAAATATTGAGGAAGGGGCCGCCACCGAATCGGTACTCGACCAGGAGGAGATACAAAAACTTTTCCCTCACACATACGGAATGCCGATCGTTCAGTTCACGCAGGCAACCGGTGAAACCGGCGTATCGGCACCGGTAAACGTGGGTGTGATCCTTTCGGGAGGACAAGCACCCGGGGGGCACAATGTCATCGCCGGAATATTCGACGGGATCAAACGGTTACACAGTGACAGTAAACTATATGGGTTCATCCTGGGGCCTGACGGACTCGTTAAGCACACATACAAAGAACTCACCGCCGACATTATCGATGAGTATCGGAATACCGGCGGGTTCGACATCATCGGCTCCGGACGCACGAAACTGGAGACCAAAGAGCAGTTCGACTTAGGACTCGAGATACTGAAAAAGCTGGATATCAAAGCGCTGGTCATCATCGGAGGAGACGACTCCAACACCAACGCCTGTGTATTGGCCGAGTACTATGCGTCGATCAACGCCGGGGTACAGGTGATCGGTTGTCCCAAAACCATCGACGGCGACCTGAAAAACGGGCAGATCGAAACCTCTTTCGGTTTCGATACGGCATGCAAGGTCTATTCGGAGTTGATCGGAAACATCCAGCGCGACTGTAATTCGGCGCGCAAATACTGGCACTTTATCAAAGTAATGGGCCGCTCAGCATCACATATTGCCCTGGAATGCGCCCTGCAAACACAACCCAATATCTGCATCATATCGGAAGAGGTGGCTGCCAAAGAACAATCGCTCGACGATATTATAGATTACATAGCCGGTGTAATTACCCAACGGGCCGAAAAGGGATTGAATTTCGGCACGGTGATCATTCCCGAAGGGCTGATCGAATTTATTCCGGCAATGAAGAAGTTGATTCATGAACTGAATGATTTCCTTGCGCACAATCAGGAGGAATTTAACCTGGTACGCCGCTCCGGGCAACGCGATTACATTATCAGCAAGCTCTCACGCGAGAATGCGGATATTTACGCCAGCCTTCCCGAAACGGTGGCCCGCCAGCTCACGCTCGACCGTGACCCGCACGGTAACGTACAGGTATCGCTGATCGAAACCGAGAAACTGCTGGCCGAGATGGTTAAAAAACGGCTCGACATATGGACCAAAGAGGGCAGATACAAAGGGAAGTTCTCAAGTATTACCCATTTCTTCGGCTATGAGGGACGTTGCGCCGCACCGTCGAACTATGATGCCGACTACTGCTATTCACTGGGGTATACTGCCTCCATGCTGATTGCAGCAGGCAAGACCGGATACATGTCGTCCGTACGTAACACCACTGCTCCTGCCAAAGATTGGATCGCAGGCGGAGTACCCATCACCATGATGATGAACATGGAACGTCGCCACGGGGAAATGAAGCCGGTAATTCAGAAAGCATTGGTGGAACTGGAGGGCGCTCCGTTCAAATATTTCGAAAACCAACGCGATCAATGGGCTATCGAAACGGACTATGTATATCCCGGCCCGATCCAGTATTTCGGCCCGACGGAAGTATGCGACCAACCGAGCAAAACATTGCAATTGGAGCAGAACGGTACGATCAAGTTATAATTATAACTGTTTCTATATTTATAAAGTAGGAGAAAACGCCACTTGTTTTCTCCTACTTTTTACTTTAATAAATTGGTCATAGAATTTTAAAATGAAATTCTTCACCTGTAAACTTAGTTTACAAGTGGCATAAACAAGCTGGTGGAGTATCCGCTTTCATTGTCGGTTAATCATATCGTGAAGATAAGAAATAATTTTCAATCAAGGGCAAGATCTTTCAGTTCAACCTCTATTATAAGAGGTAGAAAACAAAAAACGTTGCACAAACTATCAATAAATTTTATCCTTCCAAGATTAGACTGTTCTGTTCTATAAAAGCAAGAAGCTTGACTTTACTTCTTAATCAGTTTCTTCGTATACACTTTATCGTCCTTTATCAACCTTACGAAATAGATACCCGCTGGCAAACCGTTTACCGATAGCCGGCATACCGGGTCGGAAGTATTGTGTAGTTGATAATTATTGAATAGATTTGTTCTGCCTGCAAATTCCGTTTACAAGCGGTGACTAGATTCTGGTGGATCATTCGGTATCATTTCATTTGGTATTTGACGATAAAAGTAATAAATAATTAAAAAACAAAACAAACATAAAACAAATAATATACTCGATAACCGTCTTTTAATTAATACTTACTCTATAATGGCGTGCTTGGAACTTGCGGCCTATAGGTAGTTCGTGCCGGGCGAACATCAAAAAAGGTGGCCTCGTCATGAAGCCACCTCTTTTTTTCCTTCTATAAGGTCAGTCTATCCTTATTCAGCAATAAGATCAGAAGAACCTGTAACGGTTATCCTCTACTCCCAGTTTGTTTTTCAGCACCTCGATCGACTGCATTTGCAACCGATAAGCGTTGTTGTTCAATATCCGGTTTTTCTCTTCCTCTGCGTCATACTCTTCCGTTCCCTCAGTACGATTGGCGACGGCAGCCACATACACACCCATGTTACCCTTCACCGGCCCTACGACCTTATTGAGCGGGGCGAATGCGGAAATGGCATTCAACACCGGTTCAAAACCCAATCCCGTGATATTCTGGGTAGTGAAATTCACAAAACGGACGGTATCCCTGTTGCTGTTCATGGCAGTGGCATACGCATCGAGAGAAGTGAGATTTTGCGCCTGCAGATCGTTAATTATTTTCTCAGCCTTCTTCTCATTGACCAGTTGGGTACGGATCCCCGAAGAGACTTCCGATAAGGGCGTCGTACCTGTCGGTATCACCCTCTCTACCCTTGCAATGATACGCAGGTTGGTGAGATCAAATTTTTTCACGGCTCCTACTTTCTTCTCATTGGCAGCCCAACTGATTACCTGACGGGAACCCGGGATCTGAGCCAATGAAAAATCGTTCGCGGAAACAGTAATATTGGGCATCACCATATATCCTTTTTCTGTAGCCAGTTCATTGAATTTTTGTTCCACATCGGGCGTGGAAACGAACTGGTTCAGTTCATTATCGATATTGTTCGATGTCTTCTCACTCGGCAATACCGGCATATCGATGACGGCCAGTTTGTATTTATTGACCGGGCGTGTCCGTTCTTCCACCTGAAGAATGAGTTGTTGCCCGGGAATGGTCAATTTAACAGGTTGCCCCACAGGCGCATTAAAAACGGCCTTCACCAGATCCGTACCAAACGTAACAAGATCGGTTTCCCTTGCCCAACCCATATCCCCACCGTTGGAATTCGGGTTGAGGCTGTTGGCTACCTCCGCAAAAGAGGCGCCGCCCGCTATGGCTCCGTAAATACTGTCTACAAAGTGGGTGATGACGGAGTCCTGCCCCACCATGGAAGCATCGGGAACAGCCATCATCCTCAGATGCACAGAGTCGGGAGCAACAGTTTTATCGATCAGTTTGTAAATATGAAATGAATCGCCCTCACGTGCAGGCCCATACATCTCGTTGATGGCCGCAGAGCGGATAAACTCCACCTGTGTGGGAGTCAGCATCTGCTCGCTCACAAACATATCACGGTAGGGTGTCTGTGAATAATCGGCCACAACCGCCGCCGGAGTTACAGCGCTGCCCAGTTCGTTAAAGGCGTTACGGGATTCTGCTTCAACCTCCGCATAATCCTCCTCACTGGGACTGATCGCTTTGGTAAAATAAGACAACTTCACGAGAGGCGCTTCCAATCTGAAAGATTCCTTATGCCGGTTATAAAACGCTTTTATATCGTTATCGGTTACGTTTACCGCGGAATCGGGAATAGTAAAGTAACTCTTCATCGCATATTCAATATCGGCATTTCGCTGTGAAAGATCGAACGTGGTCTTTGCCTCCATATCATTCACGATAACTGCATTGGAAAGAAGAGAGATATATTTTTCCTCCAGCCGTTGCGTCCTGATCATCTCCTCGATAAACAGCCATAAACGCTTGTACTGGTTCACCAGTGCCTGTTCCTGCGGATTAGGGTTCGGCATGTTGACGGTATTGATGAATTCTACCAGGGCTGCACGGCTAAACATGCCCGTTTGCGGATCGAGGAAAAAAGGAAGCTGCTGCAACACCGGCGAAATAAATTGCCCGTGCACCAGGTCATTCAGTTCCCCTTTGGTTACAGTGAGTCCCAATTTCGCCGTCTGATGGCTGAGCAAACGATCCCGCACCATCTGCTGATACACAGCTTCACGTATCTGTGATGAGATGTTTTCATCGAGGGACGACTGCCCGCTTACCATCTTCTGAAACTCTTCGAACTCGGTAATTTTATCGGCATATTGCTGGGTTGAAATTACCTCATGGTTTACTACGAACGCCTTGTCCTGCGCTCTTCCAAATAATGTCGTCCCGGAAGTAAGCAAATCTCCTAACACAAAGGCAACCAATGCCGCGCCGATCACAATGACGAGAAGTGTACCTTTATCTCTAATCTTTTGTAAAGTAGCCATCTAACTATCTTTTTATTGTACTTAGAACGTGATAAATTTTTATAATTCAAATAAGGGCACGAAGTTAGCAAAAATAACGCAGACAGCGTTATTTTTTTAAGGAAAAGTGTAGGTTAGCCTGTTCGTCTGGTCAGAGCAGTATTCCGTGGGCCGCTTCACTTTCTGTAATGAGCCGTACTACCTCTATTTTTCGTGCCGTCACTTTCAGTATTTTGAAGGTATATTTTCCGAGAATCACGGTTTCATAGGTTTTTGGGAAGCGCTGCATATGGTACAGCAGATAGCCGGCTACAGTGGAATATTCATCCGACTCGGGAATATCCAGGTGATATATTTCGTTGAGGTGTCCGATCTCCACCCGCCCCGACATCACAAACTCGTTTTCTCCCTCCCTCTTCAAGAATTTCGATTCCACATCGTATTCATCTTCAATATCCCCGAAGATCTCTTCCACAAGATCCTCCATAGTGACGATCCCGGAGGTGCCTCCGAACTCGTCAACCACCACGGCGATACTTTTACGATGCTGCATCAGGTCGCTCATCAGTTGGTTGGCCTGCATACTCTCCGGGACGAAGGAAATGGAAGCCAGATTATTTGTCCAATCCTGCGGATTGTTGAAAATTTCCCAAATATGGATGTAACCCACAATATTGTCGAGGTTGTCTTTAAAGACCAGTATCCTGGAGATACCGGTTTCAATAAAC
>NZ_CALNAT010000145.1 GCF_937873925.1 uncultured Proteiniphilum sp.
GAGCATCTGGATTATGAAGATGAAGTAGCCTTCCCCTATTTCATTACACTCTTAGGCAGCAAGAAACACGGCGATCACCGGGAACTTTACTCTTCCAGGGAATACAGTGAGCATCACACCGACATAGAGCTGAAACTGAAGGACCTGAAGAACCTCCTGCTTAAATATGTAAAGATCGAGGGCGATTTGGACCTTCGTCGCAAATTGTTCATGTCGCTCTATGAACTTGAGTTCGATCTGTACATCCACTCCCTGATAGAAGAGACCATTTTAATCCCGTCAGGGGTGGATATTGAAAGGGAACAAAATGCATAAGTCTACACTCCATATAGCTATTTTAGAATCTTCGAAGATCATTTGTGAAGGGATACAGGCCCTTCTCTATCAATCGGATATGGATTGCCGTATCTACAGGCTGGAAATACTGGAGGACTTTACCAAACTCCTTGAGTCCAATTCTGTCGATATACTGATAGCCAATCCGGTACAGTTCCTGAACCGGGAAAAGGAGCTCAGGAAGATCAGGAAAAGTCACCCTTCTCTCTCCATTGCCGGCATTGACTTCGGCATGATGCATAAACAGTCGATGCTGACCGATATCACTTTTACCCTCTACGACTCACCCGAGCATATCGTGCACTTACTCTCGAAGCTCAATAAAAAGAGTCAGTCGCCGCTAAAGGAGAAGGAAGGGGAAGAGAACCTTACTAAGAGAGAGATCGAGGTACTCACCGGCCTTGTGAACGGAATGTTGAATAAAGAGATTGCCGATGCGCTCAACATCAGCATCCATACAGTGGTAAGGCACAGGAAGAACATTGCCGTGAAGACGGGGATCCGCAGCCAGTCGGGACTCACCATTTACGCTATTTCCAAGAAAATTATCTCTATCGAGGATATAGAAATTTAATCCGGCGAAAAAGTTCAATCATCTTAGTCTTTTTCCGGTCGTCTTATTGCACTTTTTCCCGCGATAACCTATTCAAGCAAACTTAGTTGTTTTCTGCGCACGGCATAATAAAAACAAGTTTTTCTCCTGTACCCGCTTATTGAAAACATTCCCTATAAATTCGTCTTCTGCATTTCGCTTAGCGAAAAAGTTGGATTTTGTTAAACAATTTAACGCAATGAAACGTTCTCCCTTAACATAATCGGATTTTTTAATTCGAAATAATTTCTTAGTTTTACAACAATTTTAATCAATATAAAATTACAGGAAAAGGCCCCATGAAAATTCATGAATATCAGGCAAAAGAAATGTTTGCAACGTATGGAATACCCGTCGACAGGAGTATTGTATGCCGGTCGGTGGAGGATGCAGTCAAAGCCTACGCCCAACTGGATTCGCAAAAGGTCATTGTGAAAGCGCAGGTGCATACCGGAGGCAGAGGAAAAGCAGGCGGTGTAAAACTTGCTGACGGAGAAGTGGAATTGCGCCGACACGCCGCTGCAATCCTCGGGATGAATATCAAAGGGTTCACTGTCGACCGTATTCTGGTAGGCCAGGCGATTAATATCGAAAAAGAATATTATGTGAGTTACGTCATCGACAGGAGTTCAAAATCCCCCCTACTGATGCTGAGTAAAGAGGGAGGTATGGATATTGAAGAGGTAGCGCGCACCTCACCCGAAAAGATCTACAAGTTTGTGATCGACCCTTCGGTAGGTCTGCCCGATTATCTGGCCCGTGAAGCGGCATTTAAACTGTTCGACGATATCAAACAGGTGCGTCAGGCTGCCGTGATCTTCCAGAAACTCTACAAACTGTTTGTGGGAACGGATGCTTCGCTGGCAGAGATCAACCCGCTGGTACTTACGAAAGAGGCGGAGATCATGGCCATAGATGCAAAGATGACATTCGATGACAATGCACTCTACCGGCATCCCAAAATAGCGGCTCTCCATGAACCCTCCGAAGAGGAGAAAAAAGAACAAAATGCCAAAAGCAAGGGGTTCAGTTATGTGAACCTGGGTGGAGAGATAGGATGTATGGTAAATGGCGCCGGTCTGGCAATGGCAACTATGGATATGATCAAACTCTATGGCGGTAACCCGGCCAATTTCCTTGACATAGGAGGAAGTTCCAACCCGACAAAAGTGATTGAAGCGATGAAACTGCTCCTGAGCGACCAGAATGTAAAAGTAGTACTGATCAATATTTTCGGCGGTATTACCCGTTGCGACGATGTGGCAAAAGGGTTACTGGAAGCCTTTAAACAGATAAAAACAAATATCCCTATCGTGATCCGGCTCACCGGAACCAATGAAAAGGAGGGACGCGCCCTGTTACAGGGGAGCGGTCTTCATGTAGCCCACACCATGGGTGAAGCTACCCGGAAAGCCGTATCCATGTGCTAATAAATGATTTGATGATTGGACAATTTAACGATTTGATAATTGGTTATTTGTAATTATAATCGGCTAATCAGTACACCGGTAAATCTGTTAATCAATCTTTCTTCTAAATATACAAACATATGAGTATCCTGATAGATAGTAATACCCGCCTGATCGTCCAGGGGATAACCGGCCGCGATGGCGGCTTCCACACATCAAAAATGAAGGAATACGGGACCCGTGTCGTGGGCGGAACGTCACCCGGCAAGGCGGGAGAATTTGTAGATGGAATCCCCGTATTTAACACGGTAAGGGACGCGGTGAAAGAGACCGGCGCCGACACATCCGTCATTTTTGTTCCGGCCCTTTTCGCAAAAGATGCTATGATGGAAGCGGCCGACGCCGGGATAAAACTGATTGTTGCCATCACGGAAGGCATACCCACACTCGATGTAGTGGAAGCATACCATTTTATCAGGCAGAAGGGAGCTACTCTTATCGGCCCTAATTGTCCCGGCCTGATCTCACCGGGGAAAAGCCTGGCAGGGATTATGCCTTCCATGGTCTTCAAAGAGGGAGGCACCGGCGTGATCAGCCGTAGCGGCACCCTTACCTACGAAGTGGTCTACAACCTCACCGGAGAAGGGATGGGTCAATCCACCGCCGTTGGCGTAGGGGGTGATCCGGTTGTAGGGCTCTATTTCATAGAACTGCTCGAGATGTTCGAGAATGATCCCGCAACCGATTCCATTGCGCTGATCGGTGAGATCGGAGGGGATGCCGAAGAACGGGCCGCAGCATATATCAGGGAGCATGTCACAAAACCAGTAGCGGTATTTATTGCCGGACAGCAGGCACCTCCCGGAAAGCAGATGGGACATGCAGGAGCCATCATTTCGAGCGGAACCGGAACAGCGTCCGAGTCAGATCCCGGAACTATTGAAAAACAGAAGATAGTTTGTGGATTCATAAAATAGAGCCCGAAAAGAGGCTGAATATCTTCAAAATTTAAAACCTGCAATGACCCCAAAAAAGTTTTTTATCTAACTTTTTGGGGTCAGTTCGAAATGAGACGGCCTCTTTTCATTTTTTGTATAGGCTACTTCTTGAATGAGCAACTTAACCAATTCATTTACGCTGCTTTGCTGCGGATTATGATCTGCGGTCATAACAATCATCTTCCATCCTCTTTTCCGTGCACGTTCCGCGAAAAAGAAGAAATGATCTTCTTCCGGTTTCTTCCCTTCCTCTACGGTAAAGATATAAGTGGCGGGCAAGGATAAAGTTTGCTGTTTTCTACGAGATACCGGTGCCGTAAATGTTTTCAATGATTGAGGCACGTCGCGGGGTAGCGGATCATTCTCGTTCATCCAACCTGGAACCACAAATCCATCGGTTGATTCATGCTCAGGCCCGATTTTTCCATCCGTACGTGAGCTTATCACACTTTCACCGTCATTGGGAACAAAAGCATCCAAATAAACCAATCGCCCGATCCGTTCCGGGATGCTGTCCGCCACACCGGTAATTACCATACCTCCATAACTATGACCAACAAGTATGATGTCATTCAGATTCTCATATAAAATTGTATTGACCACATCCAAGATATGTGTGTTCAGATCAATGTCAGGCGAAGTAAGATGAACCCTTTCTCCCTGACCGGTAAGGCTTGGACGATATACGGTATAGCCTTTTGAGGTAAGGATCGAATCTGTTTGCTTGAATGACCAACTACCGCCCCATGCACCATGTACAATCACGAATGTTGATTGTTTTTGCCCAAAGGCTGTTATAGCTGTTACCAAGAATACTCCCACCAATAAGGCTATCCTCCTGACTATTTTTTTATATATCTTCATTATTTCCATCTGATAATAATTTTAATAACCCACATGAAGCATTGCAAAAACAGGATAACTCCTGGAGGCTTCTTTCTATCCGCACATTGTCTATTCAAAAAATAAACCCTAAAGATTTTTGTCGGACCTTTAGGATTTATTTCGAACTTACTTTTAGTTGTGGACTCTCTTCCCTTCCGTTCAATCGGCAAACGCATGTCGGAAACCCTGCACGTCGTTCCAATGACCGCGTGTGAAATCGGGTACGGCTACCGGAGCATTATTGTTCTCTATCGAGATACGGCTCAGCTCAGCCAGGCTACACCATTCGGCCAGGTCATACACGTCCATATCGAGCGGCAGCCCGTTCCGAAGGCAATACACCAACCGGTAATCCATAATGAAGTCCATCCCGCCGTGACCGCCCACTTCTTTGGCTTTCTCTTCCAGTTCCCGGTGGATGCGGTGCTTGTATTTATCCGTCAGGGCATCTTTTACCTCCTCCGATACATAATTATGGGCGCTCAGGTTCTCATGGTCGGGAACTATCCCCTCCTCCAACACATCTCCTTCGATGGCATAACCCTGCTCCGGGTATTTGTTGGCGAACCCTTTCGTACCGCTCACCTGGTACATACGGCTGTAAGGACGCGGCGAGGCCACATCGTGCTGGATATGGATGGTTTTCCCCTTTTCCGTACGGATCATCGTCATCGTGTGTTGACCGTTGGCGAATTGATAAGCGCTGTCGCGGTCCATTCCCCTTTCCCCGATCAGGTATTCCGGAATATTCACCGGTTTGGTATCCATCGACACCAGAGTGTTCATCTTATCGCCGCGGTGGATATCCAATACCTGTGCAGCAGGACCCATACCATGGGTAGCATAGATATCGCCGCGGAATTCCTTGTTATACTGCATGCGCCAGTCCCCTTCGTAATAACCCCAGAAATCGCTCAGATCGTGGATATAGGCTCCCTCGGTATGGAGGATCTCACCGAAAAGACCTTGTTGCGCCATATTCAGTGTAGTCAGTTCAAAGAAATCATAGACGCAGTTCTCCAGTTGCATACAATGTTTTTGTGTCTTTTCGGCGGTATTGACCACCCTCCATATCTCTTCGAGGGTCATGGCGGCGGGTACTTCGCAGGCCACATGCTTGCCCTGTTCCATGGCGTAGATCATCATGGGGGCATGGTGTTTCCAGTCGGTAGCAATATAGACCAGGTCAATATCATCGCGCTCACACAATTCTTTCCAGGCCTCTTCACTGCCGCCATAGGAGGCGGCACGGGGTAAGCCGGCCTTTTCGAGGATGCCTTGCGCCTTCTCTACCCTCTCCTCATGCAGGTCGCACAAGGCTACAATTTTCGTACCCGGTATATGGGTGAAGCGTTGCACGGCGCCGGGGCCACGCATCCCCAATCCGATAAAGCCGACACGAACGGTATCTATTTTGTCGGTTA
>NZ_CALNAT010000146.1 GCF_937873925.1 uncultured Proteiniphilum sp.
TAAGACCGGCGGCTCCGATGGCTGCGGTCTTTAAGAACTTTCTGCGTGAATAGGTTGTCATAAACTTGTAATTAATATAATGCAATCACGCTGGTGATGGCGCGTTGGTTACTGTCGCTTGGAATAATTGTTTCTTTCCCGTTGATAAGCATACAGGAGGAACCTCCTCCGTCAAGATTGATTGCTTCCGTGCAACCTAAATCGAGCAATAAGTCGGCAACATTTTTAAGGGTGAGACCCGGTGTCTCAGGCGTTTTATTGCGCCCTTCGCATACGAAAAATATAAGATGGCCTGAAGGTGCATACCCTATGGCGGAACGTGGATTGTTTATAGTGGGGCCGATGCCGCTGGAAGCGTCGAATAACTCATTTTCCCAGGTGTTCTTGTATTCACCGTTCTTTATCAATACCGGCCCCGCTCCAATCGCATCTTTTGGAGTCCATTGCTGTGCTCCTTGTGGAAACTTGTCCGATGGAATATCCTGCGGTTTTTCACCGGCTTTATTAAGTGCAGGAGACGGATATACGAAAAGCTTTCCATCCGATTCATAGGCCCAATGTGCATAAAATTTTCCATCGGATCCTAATCCGAAAATACCTTGCGTTGGATAATAAACGGTACTTTCTCCGTTATAGTTGCGCCAGACCATGGGTTGTGCCGGTTTTACCGTTTTACCGTCCCGTATAATTAATCCCAGGGAATGTCCGTCCCAAAAATAACCGGCATTTAACAATACAACAGGTTTGTTTGAACTGTCGAAAAACTGGGAAGGCGTTTTTGTGCCTTGCGCTTCACCTAATACGGAAAATCGGGCTTCTTTATCATTCATGTCGGCTACTGCAATGTAAGCCTGTACATTTTTTTCTTCCACTTTCCGGGTATATTTGTACACGGAGAGATAGGCCGGAAGTCCTCCAAAATCATTTTTCTTTTCCCATCCACGGGCGTTTGGATCGGGAGGAGTAACAACAAAATTCGATTTAATACGAAACAATATTATTCGTCCTTCATATCGAATTTCAAATGTAGCCTCTTTGGTTAAGTCATATTGCGAAGTTTCCTCTTGGGGATTTTCCATACTTACACCGGGAGCTAAAGTAAATTTTATTTTAACACCCGTAATATCAGTATTTGTCGGAAAATCGATGGAAATAAAATGTGCAAAATTATCAAACACTATATTTTCAGCATGAGGAGAGATTACTTCCACTGATTTGATATATTCTATATTATAATCAATTGTGTTTGATTTCTCCTGGCATGCGGATACAATGAAAGAGAATAGAACTAAAAAGCTATAAAGCAAAATCCGTTTCATGTTTTTTCATTTCAATTATTCAATCACTTTGGCTTCTCTCATGCCCCTTTCCACATATTCCCATAAATTTTTCTCTATGATATGGACAATATCGAAAATCATAAGTCCGTCAGACGTAGCCAAATTCATTGTAATAGACTCTGTGAGTCCTTCAGGATCTTCATAAAACTGACTGGCAAGAATTCCTCCATAAAACTTGTTGTCACCCATGATAGTCTTTATTTTTTCATTCGATCCTTCTACGCAATACCAAATATTTTTTTGTGCGAACAGATCGGTTTCATTTTTTATTTCGGGATTTTTTTCCCTATACTCTTCTTTGGTGATCGTCGTGTAGTAGTTGCCGACAGTGAAAAGATCGAGCAGTTCGGCATAGCCTGTATTCATATACGTTGGACTTGCCCAATCAAAATCAGCAGACGGATCATAATATTTACTTGCGAAGTTAACCCCAACTTCAAAGTATGAGGGATACCATGCCCCTGTATAGGTACCAAAAGAAATCGACGGATTGGCCGATTTGACGGTTTCTCGGGCTTTTTTCATAAAATCACGAATTACCGTCGCCCGCCATTCAGTCCATTGAAGAAAATATTTGCCTCTCTGAGGGTAAAGATTTCCGTTCGTATCCTTTTGCCATCTGTAAATATCATCCGGAAAAGAGTCTAATTCTGTACCTAAATATTCTTCAAATTTAGCCCGGGACAGGTCTGAAAAATCGGCCGTAAACCCGTCATATCGTACTCTGTCGAGTATGATTCCATCCAGATCTTTATATTTATCAACTACCTCCTTAAATATATTGAGGATGTACTCCTGATATTCTTCATTTACAGGATTAACCATCGCTGAATATTTTTGTTTTTCCTGGGTAATGGGAATAAAAGATACCTGTTCATCAGGTGGATATACCACGGAAGTCCACTCGGATTTATCTTCTTCGTATATAGGGCCGATGTCCAAATAATTATGTCCTGCTACAAAGGTATTGAGTGAAGCATGAACTTTGAGGCCAATGTCATGGGCTTTTTCAATATAATACCCCAGATAGTCGAATGTATAATGAACCTCTTTTCCGTTCCAATTGGTGAGTTTTGGAGCATACCGGCTATCATAAAGTACATGGCCGGAAATCGGACGAATATCAACTACAATATCGGTAAACCCTAATCCTTTTACTTTCTCCAGATAATAGTCAATTGTATCTCTATTATTGAAGTGATGTATATTAGCCGTAGCATCAATCCACATTAATTTAGGGTTTGCATTTTCCGGGCTTGAACTTTTCCCAGAGTTACATGATATTCCTAAAAATGCGAATAACAGTATTGCTGATAGGCTTGTAACAAGTTGTAATAAAAATCTTTCTCTTTTCATTTTTTCAATTATCTGTTTAGAACCAGTGACCACTATTAAAAATAGGTCTTATTATCTCTGAATAGCTACTACTCTTTTTCCGTTATTTCCACTCCGTTTCCACTCCCTGATTTCGGAGCATTTGTTGGAAATCGGACAAGAGTTCGTGGCGCTCTCTCACTGCTTTGAAAGGGACTTTCGCTCTTTGGGAGAAAGCGACCAGTTGACCGGCCGCTTCGCCAATACTCCATTCTACAGGATGTAAGCGGTAACAGCCGTTTGTAATGTGGGTTGTGCCAATGTTCTTGTTTGCCGGAAGCAGATTATTTATACGTTTTGGGAGAAGGGCGCCCAGTGGAATCTGAAAGGGAAGCGATGCGAAATCAATGTAGTTGTTTCCCCTCGAACTGGGATGGAGGTCTATGTGATAATATCCTATGCCAACACTGTCGTAAAATTCAGCAGAACGCTGGCCTTCAATTTCCCCGGCTACCAGTTTTCTATTCTCTGCACCTACATGCTCTTCCAATACCCTGAATTCAGCCTCTATTCTCCTCGATTCACGTATATAAGGATATTTGGCCATTCCATCTTCCGTGCCCATGATGTCGCCGCGTAGTCTCAGTCCACGCCATCCAGCCCTTCCATCGGGTCGTGGAGCTTCGGTCTGCAACCAGTAGAATAGAGAGTGGCTCAACTGTTTTGCTCTCTCTACAGTCTGTTGGAATTCTTTTTCTGGAACATCGATTAGATTCCCTGGGAAAAAATCATTCTGGGGCCAGTTCACAATAGTGATATCTCCCTCGTAAGTTCCTTCGGTAAAGTTATTCCGGTTTATGATTCGCCTGTAATTCCACAGGTTCAATACACCTTCAAGGTCCTTTCCGCTCGGATCGAATCCCAGTCTTTTTGGAGCCAAGGTCTTTGGATCCGAATAAGATAAGTCTAATAGTTTCCCTGACCAGGGCGGGGTCATCTCCGGTACATAGTTTTTCCAGAAATTATATTCTTTGGGGGGATCCTGTACATTGTCTTTTCCGGGTTGATAATCCATGGCAAAACAGACTGTAAAAGCCTGATTGTTCTTCGGATCTGTTTTTTCCGGTGCATGTAGTTCCCCTGTATCGTGCCTCGACTCAGTGCCGGTAACATATTCAGTACCGGTCAGTGGTAGCAAGTCTCCGCACTCTGTTGCATCTACAAAAGATTTTCCCGTTAGTACCGTTCGATCGCCTGTATGTATATGCCCTACTTCTATATTATTTACCCGGTCGCCGTCAACATAAGCGCTCTTTGCTTTGTAATTGAGCAGTAACTGCAATTTTCCGTTGCTCAGGTAGGATGAAAGCATATCAACCAATACCGATACGGCTACTCTCGGTTCGTGACATAATCTGGAAACACTTCCATCACCGGGATTGAGGTTTTCCCGGGTACGGGCCGCTTCTGTTAACGGATAGTTGCGCCGGTAATAATCGCGCACCCTGTTTCTGTAGTCCCGGTACGACTGTGGTGCACCGTGTGTCTCAATCCACTGATGCTCATCAGGTGGGACTCCTTGTTGGGAAAGTTGTCCCCCGATCCAGTCAGTTTCCTCAGTCATTATCACGCTTAATCCATTACGGCAGCAGGCCAGAGCAGCGGCACACCCTCCCATGCCACCTCCAATGATAATAACATCTGCCTGCAATTCATGTGACCGGGTATTTTTACGCTTTCCGGATGGTTTGTAGAGTGCCGGGTATACAGCGGCTCCCTGTATTGTTACGACGCTGCCCATTAGGCCGGCACAGGTCAAGAATTTTCTTCTGTCCATCTGTTTATCTTTTCCGGTTATTCATTCTTTATTCAAACATTTTTGTTAAGTAAAACGGGCAGAAAATCAATTCATACGCATTATAGCGTTGCGGAAAAATAGTCAAATAAAACTCAAGACAACTCATCAAGGTGAATTGTATTGAAAATTATATCATTCTCCTATTGCAATATTGATCCCTTCCTTGACATACTCCCATTGATTGGCCATTTTTAAATGGATCATGTCAAACAGGAAGTAACCATCGCATTCATCCATACATGCTTTCACAGAATTGACAATTGCCTGGTTTTCCTGCTGCTGGGTGGCTCGATTTTCACTGTCCCAGTTGCCAACATCCGGCCCACTTGCCACCATAGGGCAACTATCCTTTATTTTTTCTTTTGCCAGTCTGGAGAAGCCCTGCATCGTCCATTCGGTTGAACCGTACACGTTGAGGGGGGAAGCATATGCACCGATTAGTATCTGATCCATCAATTCCGCGTATCCGTAGTTCCTGTATTTGTCCGTAGCCCACCTGTAAGAAGGATGGGGATTATACTTCGGACTAGCCCAATTTACTCCTACTTCGTAGTATGTGGAGTACCATCCCCCTACATATACGCCAAATTTTATGTCCGGATTAACTGATTTTACGGCACTACGCGCTTTTTCCATAAAGTCATAAATTACTTTCGCCCTGAATTCTAACCATCTGGTCAGGTAGGCAGGATAGGAGGTCATGGAGATTACCTGCTGCATCGTTGTACCGGGCGGTAAAATATCCTCAGGGAAATTTGCCAATTTGATGTTCCCCAGATAGGACTCAAATTTTCCCCTGGTTATCTCCGAGAAATCGGACTGAATCCCGTCGAATCTGCCTCTATCAAGTATAATTCCGTCTAAATTATACTTTGCGAGATCTCGCAACAGATCACATAAAAACTCTTGAACCTCATCGTTGGCAGGATTGAAAAATTTTGTTCCTGTTCCGTTGTCCATTGTATTAGTGATGCCTCTTGAGAGATTTTCGGAGGTTGCCCACTCTTTTTTTGATTGGTCTCTGTAGAGAATCCCCCGGCTCCCCAAGCCACTGCTGTGTCCTCCTGCCATTGTATTGAAGCCGGCATGAACTCTTAGATCCAGTTTCTTCCCCTCATCAATAAATGTTTGCAGATAATCCCATGTGGCAGTACGTTCAACTTTCGAATAGACACCCTTGACCCACGCCGGTAACCAATCTACCTGCTGTATACCCTCAACCGTCGACTTATAAAGAATATCTCCGGATGTAGGACGAATATCCACTACAATATCTGTAAAACCGGCATCTTTGGCAAGTGCTAGGTCGCGGGTGATATTTTCCCGATTGTTGGCAAAATCCGGGAAATTTGCTGCGGCATCAATCCATATAAAACGGGGTTTGTTTATGTTGTCTTCAGGGGGATCCGGGAATTCATATTCCGGTTCCGGAGGCTGATTATTTCCACAAGCAAGCGTTGTTAGCAAGAAACCTGTGGACAATAATACAACAAAGAATTGACGAATAATAGTTGTGAATTTAATCATAAGCTTAAAAAACCGTTATCAGTATTCTATGCTTAATTGAATGAGTGAAAACTTTCACTCATTCAATTAATAAACATTTGTTACATATCAATACAGTCATATTGCACGCAGACTATAGCTCCATTGGTGAACATGAAATAGAGGTACATGTAGTAGCCGTCATTTGAAACCTTCAGGATTACGTCGCCGGTGCCGTTGGCGTTTTGTCCGCCGTTGTCTTTACCCCCATAAGTGCCAATTGGAGCAGTCCAGATCGGCGTTGTAAATGTGGAGGTTCCGCTTGCATCGAACAGGTAAATGGAATCGTCACTACCCCAAGTGAAGGAGTTGACAGAATTACTTGCTGCATACGGACAGTTGTTGAAGACGGTATAATCGGCAGCATTTTGTATCCAGTTGGCATTAATTTCAGGACCCAGGGCTCTTATCGCGTTAGTGCTACCGTTGACCCATGCAAACTTTCTTGGTGCGGCATAATAACTTACAAAGTAATCGGCATTGGGATTGGAGGGGTCGGTTGCCACGACATCAGCATTATTTCCCCATCCTCCTTCGATTCCCGAAATAGTTACGATCTCAGGCGTATGTGATTGGAGTACTCCCTCTTTTACCTGCCAGCGGGCAAAGGAACGGTCAGCCCCCAAAATTGCGGCGGTAATGATAGCATCCCCATCGATACTTCCTTTTACCGATAGTTTTCGTCCGATAGCATAAGATCCACTTGCACTCCAGTCAATAAATAGTTCGGGTGTGCCATTCACTCCTTTTATATTCCAAACTTTAAATGTACCCGCATTGGGCGCAAGATTACAAACCAGGATATTATCTCCGTCGTCGGCTGTCGCGAAAAAGTTGGTAAGACCACCGACAATTGACCCCATATTGGGCATCGTGCCCACAATAGCACCTGTTTTCCGGTCAAGATATTTAGATGGTTGGTTCCTTGTATTTACAACAACATAATCTTTAGTTACTGCAATCCCGGTTGTCATATGTAATTCAGAGAGACCGAGATCCGCCATTATTGTCTTTGACCATAGAACTTTGCCGCTACCAGTACGCATGCCGAAATCTACCTTGTTGGGTACATCTTTCTGTACTTTATACACCGACTTGCTCACACCATCTTGTGCTGTTACGGTAAGGGAAATTTCTTCATCATAATTCAGTGCGACCGTTCTCGGATCCGGATCGAGAGTGGCTCCGTGAGAGATATTCACTTCGGCGAGCAATTCTCCAATATCCTCAAGCGAAATCAATGAGATTGTTTTTAACTCTTCATCAATTATTCCGCTAATCCCAAGTGATTTCAATTCAAAACTGGTAATCCTTGCTTCTGCACTTTTCCGTATCTCTGCAACAATCTTATAATCTTTCTTGGTTTTAGTCTGATCCGTAACAGTGATATAATTTTCTTTGGTCAGATCGAGATATAAGAGAGGGGGCGAGATCGTTACATTGTCATCCAGATTTGCCTCAATTCGTACGTTTTTCAAATTGTCCATTGTCAGCACATTCTCTGAAATGCGAGGGTAATTATATGGGAAAACAATAGTGATAATCCCTTTTTCATAATCTATTTCACTTGTGAAGCTGTTTTCACTACTTTCGTCGCCATAAAAGGAGGCCGTCAGACTGTTGATCCCGTAACGGGAGACCGATGGAGTCAGGTCCTCCACTTGTTGGCATCCATTCATC
>NZ_CALNAT010000147.1 GCF_937873925.1 uncultured Proteiniphilum sp.
ACATCAGGCGGAGAATTTCGATTATATGGCGCAGGTTTCGAGCCTCTGGGATACTTTCAGGGCGCAAAATCCTCTCATGTCGCTGATGAATCCCACCATGGGAAATTACCATGTAAAAACATTCCTTGCGCACTACAATCATTACGGAATGTTGCCCATCATGCCGTTATGCGGGAATGAAACCCTGGTAATGCTGGGTTATCATGCCATGCCTGTGATTGCAGATGCCTACAGGAAAGGGTTAAGGGACTACGACGCCGAAGCCATTTTCGAAGCTATGAAAGTTACCGCCGAACGCGATACGTTCGGATATTGGTTAAAAGTGCCTTTGGGCACCTATAACTATAGAAGATACGGATATATCCCTTACGAAACGGAGACCCGATCTGTCTCCACTACCCTCGAATATGCCTATGATGACTGGTGTATTGCCCAAATGGCCAAAATGCTCGGGAAAAAAGCGGATTACGAACATTATATGAAGCGTTCAAAAGCCTATAAATACTTATTTGATCCGCAAACAGGCTTTATGCGGGCAAAGAGTATCGACGGCAAATGGTTGGAACCGTTCGAACCGCTATTGCCCGAACATCAGAAGGGCAGTTATGTCGAAGGAAATGCATGGCAATGGACCTTCTTCGTCCCGCATGATCCGGAAGGATTGATCGAGTTGTACGGGGGAACGGAAAATTTCATCGATAAGTTGGATAAGTTATTTACCACCGCAGACCCCGTTCCGGTACGCGCGGCTTCCGTACAGGATATGAGTGGATTAATCGGACAATATGCGCACGGTAACGAACCAAGCCACCACATTCCCTATTTCTACAGCTATGCAGGATCACCGTGGAAAACACAGGAAAAAGTCAACGAAATTTTAACTATCATGTACCAAAATGCACCTGATGGGCTCCCGGGAAACGACGATACGGGACAACTTACAGGGTGGTATGTATTCAGCAGCATGGGATTCTATCCTGTACGTCATGGAACGGGTGAATATATTATTGGTGCGCCCATGTTTGATAAACTAGAATTCAGGCACTCTTTATCGGGAAAACCCAAAACATTGACTATCGAGGCTAAAAATAAAACCAAAGAAAATATATACGTGCAATCTATTACGTTAAACGGAAAACCCTATGATAAGTTTTATTTGAATCATCAGGATATTTTCTCCGACGATTGCCGATTGATTTTCACCATGGGTAATACACCGGTAAAAAAGAGCAATAATAATTAATAGACGCTATATTGAATAAGGAACAAGACTACTATAACCAGACATAGAAAATAATATATAAATCACTAATTATTCATCACTATGAAATACAAATATTCTGTAATTTTAGGAAACCTTGGAAATACTTGCGACCGTTTCTGTAAGAGTTACAAAGACAATCCATCAACGGAAGAGATGTTGGCTCTGGCCGTAAAAATCCCCCATGTGGAAGGTATTGAACTAGTTGGGACCTGGGATATCCGTCCCGACAATGTAAAAGATATGAAAAAACGTATGGAAGACTACGGAAAAACATGCGTATCCATCATCCCAGATACATTCACTGTCAAAGAATACGCCAAAGGCAGCCTCACTAGTACGGATTCGAAAATACGGCAACACGCAGTTGATTATCTCCGCAAAATGAGTGAGATAGCTCTTGAGATGAATTGTGATATTGTTGATTTGTGGATGGGGCAAGATGGATATGACTACCTGCTCACGGCCGATTATAATCAGGAACGAGAATGGTTTCGCGAAGGCACAATGGTTTTGGCCAAAGAGTTTCCCACACTGAAATTTGCACTGGAATACAAGCCTAAAGAACCTCGCAATTTTTCCTATCATGCCCGCATGGCTGATACTATTCTGGCAGCCAAAGAAACAGGATGTTCTAATGTGGGCGTTTGTATCGATACAGGGCATAGCTTCGTAGCCGGCGAAAATGTGGCCGAAGCGGTTGTGTTGGCTAAACGTGCCGGCGATATGCTGTTCCATATGCATTTCAACGATAACCATGGATATTGGGATGATGATATGATCGTAGGAAGTGTACACAGTACAGTATACATTGATTTAATGTTTCAATTGAAGAAAACCGGATATAATGGTTGGCTTTCCATGGATCAATACCCGTACCGCGAGAATGCCACCGATGCCATCGCTGAAAGTATACTTTGGGTACGAAAATTTGAACAGATTGTCGATGAGCATTATTCCGAAATAAACGCCTTGATAAAATTAAACGACGCCGTTGAAACATCCCGCTTTATGCGCAAAGTATTGTTTTCAAAATAAAAAACATTATGAATCGTGTCTGAATATCTATTGGACTCCAAGCATTAACGAAGGTCATGATTTCCATCACGGATCCATAGACTACAAAACCCAAAAACGAACCGGGGATGATTCTTTTTTGGTCATCATTAATCGTGATTTTAAAAACAATATGAAAGTCAAACTTGAAGGACATCTTTCCCTAAACAGAGTATTAAAAGACGGGACATCTGTACCAGCTCAAGCATACATCAACACCTTAGAAGTTGATCCCGGAGATGTATTGATCTTCTATTGGAAAAACTGAAAATTGCATGAAAAAATCAGCTATAAATTAACATCATTCAAATCAATCATGAATAAGTTTCTATTTTTTTTCTTTATTATTTTGGTAATGATACCCGTAGTATCATGTTCACCAATAGCATCCATCGCTGTTTATCATCAAACCTGTGAGTACGAAAAAAATCCGTTGGGAATCGATATAGTTTACCCTCGTTTCAGTTGGACGTTAACCTCCAGGAAAAGGAATCAGATACAAACGGCTTATGAAATTATCGTGAGTGATAATTTGAAAGATATAAAAGCAAATAAAGGGAATATATGGACTTCCGGTATAGTAAATTCCAGGCAGAATCTTCATATTCCTTTTGCAGGCAAGACTCTCCAATCTTTTACCCGGTATTACTGGAAAGTAAAAGTTTACGATGCAAAGGGGCAAGCTTCGGCATGGAGTGAGACGGCTTGGTTTGAAATGGCGATGATGTGTGAAAACGACTGGAAAGCCAAATGGATAAGCGACGGCAGTAATACACCCGAAAACGATGCTGATTTTTATAAGGACGATCCGGCACCCTTATTCAGGCAAACATTCAATATTCCGAAAAAAATCGCCCACGCCCGCCTTTACATTACGGGAGTGGGTTATTACGAACCTTACCTGAACGGACAAAAGATTGGAGAACAAATGCTTGATCCCGGATGGACTACCTACAGTGAACAGGTATTGTATGCGGCTTATGAGGTAACTGATAGGTTGCACAAAGGCGATAACGTAATTGGGATCATGACCGGAAATGGTTGGTATAATCTTTTGCCGTTCAACATGTGGTGCAGTCCCCTTCGTAATCTCAGAAAATATCTGGATTGCGGGCGTCCTGCCGTAAAGGCTCAGTTGCGAATCACTTATCAGGACGGAGACATTGAAGAAATTTATACCGATCAAAGCTGGCAGACGACTTCCGGTCCTATCATCCGGAATAATATATATTTGGGAGAAGTGTATGATGCCCGGCAGGAACAATCCGGTTGGTCATTAGCGGGTATAGAATTGAAAAAATCCAAAAAAGCAATCGAAACCGAAGGGCCCAAGGGGAAATTAACAGCACAAATGCAGCCTCAAATAAAGCCGATAGAGATTATAAAACCTGTTGGCATCAATGAAATACAACCGGGCGTATACCTGTTCGATATGGGGGTAAATTTCGCAGGTGTGATACGTATAAAAGTGAATGGACCAGAGGGGACGAAGATCACTCTTCGTTACGGAGAGGATATTTATCCTGACGGGACATTAAACGGGATGACTGCCGTTGCCGGACAAATAAAAGGATGTGATGCCGGAGAAGGAGCACCTCACATCGCTTGGCAGGAGGATCAATACATATTAAAAGGCGATGTAAATGGGGAAACCTGGAATCCCCGTTTCACGTTCCATGGATTTCGTTATGTAGAAGTGAAAGGATGGCCGGGAATACCAGTATTGAGTAATATAGAAGGTTTACGGTTGTCTTCCGATGTTAGAAACGCGGGGAATTTCACCTGTTCAAATGAAATGTTTAATACCCTGCAGGAAAACATTCGACGGACATTCAGAAGTAATATGTTCAGTGTACAATCCGACTGCCCTGCTCGCGAAAAATTTGCTTACGGAGGAGATATTCTCTGTACGGCCGAAGCATTCCTGTTTAATTATGACATGAGTCATTTTTACCGTAAAACAGTCGATGACCACAGGTATACCCAACGGCCGCAAGGCGGTATCACTGAAACGGCCCCTTATGTAGGCATCGCGGATCATGGACCCGGCGACGGATCGGGACCGCTTGGCTTTCAATTGAGTTATACATTCATTATTAACAAATTATATGAGTTCTATGGAGACAAACGTATTATAGAAGAAAATTATACAGTATTAAAAAAACAGGCGGATTTTCTGATTAGCCATGCCGACCATCATCTTTATAACAGCGGACTCAGCGATCACGAATCGTTGGATGAAAAACCCTTCGGATTAACCGAATCACTTTTCTATTATAAACATATCGAACTGATGGCCGAATATGCAAAACTGATGCAACAGAAAGAAGATGCTGCCTATTATCTGGATATAATACAACAAATTAAATCCCGGGTCCTGGACACATATTACAATACTGAAACAGGCATTTTTGCCAATGGCACACAAACAGCGCAAATTTTCGGGATAGGGTACAATCTATTGCCCAACGCTGATAAAACGAAAGCCTTTTCCGCATTGGAAAAAGCATTTGATATCCGTAATAATCACCTCTCCACAGGGATATTCGGCACCAAAATGATGTTCGATGTGTTACGTAAGCACGATATGAATGAACAAATGTACCGGATTGCCAATCAACGGGATTTCCCCGGATGGGGATATATGATAGAAAAGGGAGCCACTTCCCTTTGGGAGACCTGGGCATACTCCGATAATGTTTATTCTCAGAATCACCCCATGTTCGGATCTATCAGCGAATGGTTTTACAGGTCATTGCTGGGGATTAATCCCGACGGACCCGGATTTAGAAAGATCATCATCAAACCGCAACCTGCAGGAGATTTGACTTTTGCCAAAGGTTCATACCACTCAGTGCAAGGCCCTATAAATGTGGACTGGAAGATTAGCGAAGGAAAATTCATCTTACAGGTGGAAATACCCGTAAACACTACTGCACAAATCTATATTCCCTCATCGTGCGGAAAGGTGATGGAATCGGGGAAAGAAATCAACAACAACGAAATCCCCAATAAGAAGGAAGAGAACGGCTATGTTTCGTTATCCGTAGGATCGGGAAAATACCAATTTAAAACCAACTATAAATAAAAATTTATATATATTAGCATTCAATTAAAATAAAACCAGCATGAAGAATCTTATATGTTTAGTATGTATATGGATTAATATTGTTTTTTTCGTATGTGCTGACAATCCGGTCAAAAATAAGGAATGCGATATTATTATTGAAAATGAACAATTTAGATTAGTTGTTGGAAGTAATGCAATCGCCAAAAGTCTGACGTTAAAATCGACCGGGGAAGAGTGCTTGATAGATGGGGAAAATATTCCGATCTTCTCTGTTACTCAGGAACGCCCATATCATAACGAGATAAAATTGGCGCATCCGAATAAAAAAACAACCTTTCAGGCAGATACGGTTTATTGGAATGGAGATAAACTGATCGTTGGCTTTGAGCTCATTCCGTACGAGGCTATCATCAAGATCAAGGAAGTGCCTGCTTATGTTGGTTTTATACTGCAAGGATTTAAGGTAAATCCCGGCACTTATCCTGATTATCTCAAAATAACCCCTCCGCCTGCTACCGAGTTATGTTTGTTACAATTACCGGTTCGCAACAAAAAATATTTTGGTGAATGGTTAAATGTAAGTTGGGATGAGAACGTTGCAGTCAATGTATTGGCAACGGATGAAAACGCTTATATTGATTTTGAGAAGTACAATAACTACAAACTCCTAACTGCTACGGCTTTCAAGGATATAAAATTGGAAGGTACAGGCGCCGCCCTGATTGTATGCAAACCAGAGAATCTATTGGATAACATTGCACAAATTGAAGAAGATTTTGATTTACCTAAAGGCGTACAAAGCCGAAGGAGCGGGATGATCAATGCTTCGTATTACTGGTCAGCGGAAGTGAATCCGGGAAATGTGGATCAGCATATTCAATATGCCAAAATGGGCGGATTCAGGACTATGAATCTCTATTATCCCTGCTTTGAAGGGTATGGCGGATATGACCTGATTGGAAATTATGAGATTGATAAGAGACTGTATCCGAACGGAAAAGAAGACCTGAAAAAAATGCTGGACAAAATTAAAGCCTCCGGTATTATACCCGGTGTTCACTTCCTTCATTCCCATATCGGACGAAACAGCAAATATGTCACCCCGATTCCCGACTACCGGTTAAATCTTACAAAAACGTTTACTTTATCAGAAGATTTAGAACCCGGTGATACGGAAGTATTCGTTGAACAAAATCCAGAGGGATCGGTCATGGCGGAAGGATGCCGGGTCCTGAAAGTCGGAACCGAATTCATTTCCTACGAAAATTATACGACTACCAGGCCCTATAAATTTACTGGTTGCACAAGAGGGATAAACCATACGACTGTCAACAGCTTGCCGAAAGGTTCCATCATCGGAATACTGGACGTTAGCGAATTTGGCGCTACAAGCGTGTATATCGATCAACGAACCGGTTTGCAAGATGAAATTGCCGAAAAGATCGCCGATATTTATGATGCAGGATTTCAATTCATCTATTTTGACGGCTCTGAAGGGGTAAACCCGCCCTTTGCCCTGAATGTAGCCTTAGCACAATACCGTGTTTTCAAACGATTAAAACCTGAACCCTTGTTTGCCGAAGGAGCCGCAAAATCACATTTCAGTTGGCACATGCTGAGTGGAGGGAATGCTTTTGATGTTTTTACACCGGAAATACTGAAGGCGGAGATCCGGAAATGGCCGGCTGAAGAAGCACCTCGGATGAAACAGGATTTTACGCGCATTAACTTCGGTTGGCTGGGCTATTTCCTTCCCGATAAACACACTGTCGGCACACAACCTGATATGCTGGAATATGCGACGAGCGTAGCTGCAGGTTGGGATTGCCCGGTTTCAATCCATGCCTATCTCCATACATTCGATGCTCATCCCAGAACACAGGATAATTTGGAAGTACTCAGGAGATGGGAAGAGGTACGGGCCAAAAACTGGCTTACAGATGAACAAAAGAAAATGCTACAAAATGTAGGTCAGGAACATCATTTACTGTTAAACGAGCAAAACCGGTTTGAACTGGTCCCGTACGACCCGATCATAGATGTGGCCGGTAAAAGCAGAGAGATCAGGGCTTTCATTTTCGAGAGAAAAGGTGATCATTATGTGGTTTATTGGCATATATCAGGAGATAAAAAACTTGAACTGTCATTAAATCCATCCGACATTACCTTATATGAAAAATTAGGCCAAGAAAAAATGATCTCTTCAGGAACAAACCATAAAATTATAATTCCGGCAAGTAATCGTCACTATATCAAGGCCGATAAACTGACAAAACACCAACTGTCGGACGCATTTAAAAATGCACAAATCGTAGAATAGATATGCTAATTAACAAACTATTATTTCTCCTCATTATTGCGGGGATATGCACATTTAGTGCCCATGCGGATACCACTCCAACCACCCTTTTATATCACAAAGTATTGAATGAAAAAGAAGCTTTTCCCGAACTCGTCGCAGATGTCGGACTCATAGCCGATTATACATCCGACGGATTGAAAATCACCGGAAAAGAAGGAACCATTCGGCTGAATAAATACTATTCATTGGGAGAACGGATGATCCGGTATTATGTGAAATTCAGCAATGATGCAGTAGCTCTTTTCAAAAGTAATGCCGACGACTTTAAGCTATCTGTTGATATAGTACAAAAGAAAGTCTTCGTAGCAACAAACCCTGAAACGTGGAAAATAATGGATTTTTTGAATTCCGATCATGAATACCTGATAGAAATCTACCGTGCATATCAAAAAAATATTGTCCGGATTGTGGATGTTTATACCGGAGCATTCGACGTATTGGAGTTAACAACGGATGGAACCGGTGGACATGGTGCCGGTATTGAAAACAGCGGATTTTACGCCGGTAATCAACATGATTATTATTGTTTCGGTCTGCAAAGTGGAACCTCATTACTGGTTAAACAAATCAGTGTGTTAGCCGGTGCGCGTGATCTGTTCTTACTGATTTACGGCGATTCGATTACTGAACCGGAAGGATATTTTCCAACCAGAGACTATCCCTGGGCATGGACCCAACTGATCATGAAAAACGTACCCGGAAAAGCCATCAGCAGCGGACGAGGCGGATGTACAATTATCCACGTGTTGGAACGAATTAAAAACGAATTGCCGTATGTCAAAGCTAAATATGTAATGGTCACTATCGGTACGAACGGTGGGAATACAGAAGAAAATCTGAGTGAACTGGTCGAATATATCCTGTCGCAAGGATCTATCCCTATTCTTAACAATATCCCCTGTAATGAAAGTAGCACACAGATAGGGGTCAATCGGACAATAGAAAAAATACGCCAAAAGTACAACATCAAAGGCTGTAAATTTGATATCGCCACGTCTATGAATCACGATGGCAGAGAAGTCGATAAATCAACGATGTATTTCGAAGATTACCCAGGAAGCTGGGGGCAAATCTACCACCATCCAAATGTAAAAGGATCGCTGATAATGTATACGCGTACATTGATTGATATTCCGGAAATATACGATGCAATTCGCCCCAATTGATAGGCAAGGGTCATTTATTCACATTTTTTTCATTTTGAACTATTCGTTCTGTATTTAAAGAATATACGATTCGCCTCGGATAAGCTCACACAAGTTTGTCTTATCCCTCGGCTTTCATTTATTTGAATAATATAAGATGCGCATGGGAAAAACTCAAGCAAGCTTGGCTTTTCTCTCGGCTTTCATTATATTTGCAGTTTTAAATTTATATTTATCGGAAAAATCCGGTATTAATAACAATCTTCATACGATTATTCGATTTTTCATATCAAAGTGTATAAAACATTTGCGATAAGCTAAATGATCAAAAAGTAATTATCAACTATAAAAGACAAAGACACACAGAACCCATGAATGAAATTAAATTTTACAACGGAGAGAATATTCCGTTGGAGTTGCACAAGGTACGTGTAGTACAGAAATTACATTTAGTACCTATCGAGAGAAGACTGGAAGCATTACAGGAAGGTGGATTCAATACTTTCAGGCTCAACACCAGAGATGTATTCCTCGACATGCTTACAGACAGCGGTACCAATGCCATGAGCGACAACCAGATGGCGGCCATGATGCAGGCGGACGACGCCTATGCCGGATCGCAGAGTTTCTTCCGCCTGCAGAAAGCGGTGGAAGATGTGCTGGGCAAAAAATACTATCTCCCGGTACACCAGGGCCGCGCCGCAGAGAATATCCTGTCTAACGCATACGTGCGGAAGGGCAATCTGGTTCCGATGAATTACCACTTTACCACTGCGATGGCTCACATCACCCAGTATGGGGGAAAGATCGCCGAGTTGTTATACGACGAAGCCTATGTGATCAACTCCTCCCACCCTTTCAAAGGGAACATGAATATTGAGAAGCTGGAAGAGGTCATCAAGATACACGGAGCTAAAAATATCCCGTTCATCCGTATGGAAGCTTCTACCAACCTCATCGGAGGGCAGCCCTTTTCGGTTCAGAACCTGAGGGGTGTAAGGGACATCGCGGATAAATATAATATCCGGCTGGTGCTCGACGCGAGCCTCCTGGGCGAGAACGCCTACCTGGTGATACAGCGGGAAGAAGAGTTCAAAGGGAGTTCGATGGGCGAGGTGATGCAGATCATGACCGGCCTGGCCGATATTGTCTATTTCTCTGCCCGTAAGCTGAGCTCTTCCCGTGGAGGAGGTATCTGCACGAACAACCCCGATATTTATCGCGAGTTGGAAGCATTGGTTCCCCTTTTCGAAGGGTTTCTGACCTACGGGGGTATTTCCGTGCGTGAAATTGAAGCGATGGCGGTGGGATTGTACGAAACGCTCGACGAGACAATGATCAGCCAGAGTCCCGACTTCATTGCCTACCTGGTGAATGCTCTTGATGCGTACGGTGTACCGGTGGTAAAACCGGCCGGAGTGCTGGGAGCACATGTGGACGCCATGAAGGTGTGCGAACATATCCCGCAAAAAGAATATCCTGCCGGCGCTTTGGCCGCTGCGCTGTTCCTTATTTCGGGGATCCGTGGAATGGAAAGAGGTTCCATCTCCAACCAGCGTGACGAGTACGGTAATGAAACCTATGCGGATATGGAACTTGTGCGCCTGGCAGTTCCCCGCCGGGTATTCACCTTATCACAGATCAAATATGTAGAGGATCGGATGACCTGGTTGTACGAAAACCGGGCGTTGATCGGCGGCCTCCGTTTTGTATACGAACCCCCGGTGCTCCGCTTTTTTATGGGCGGACTGGAACCGGTAAGCGATTGGCCGCAGAAACTGATCGCCAAATTCAAAGAGGACTTCGGAGAAAGTCTATAAAAGAGAGAGGAGAAAGGCCGTTTCGAAAACGGTCTTTTTTTATTAACGTTTATTTACTATGATTTTCTCTGCATCTCCTTCCTATTCCAGCCAATTGTTGTACTTTTAAAGATTATTCGCTAATAATAAAGAAGACTGAAAATGAAACGAAATGCTTTTTTTCTTGCGTGGATACTGTTATTGTTTGGTGCGATATCAGTGAATGCCCAGCAGATCATTGCCCATCGCGGCTACTGGAAAACCGACGGTTCGGCGCAAAATTCCATCACCGCCCTTATGAAAGCCGATTCCATCGGTGTATATGGTTCGGAGGTAGATATATGGCTCTCTTCCGACGGCATTCCGGTAGTGAATCACGATGGCGATGTTACCCTGAACGGGGAGAAGCTGACCGTGCAGGATACGCCGGCCTCCACGCTCAGGAAGGTAAAACTTTCCAACGGAGAACCATTGCCGACGATGGAAGAATACCTGGATGCTTTCTCCCAGTGCAAGCACACGAAACTGATCATTGAGTTTAAGACACACAGAACGAAAGAAAGAGAGGACGAACTGGCGGAGAAAGTGATTAATATGGTGCATGAACGCGGCCTGCAGGAGAGGGTGGAATACATCGCCTTCGGTCTTCACTTTGTGCAGCAGACAAGGAAACTCGAGCCGGACGCCCTGGTCTATTATCTCAACGGCGATCTGTCGCCCCGGGTGCTCTCCACGATGGGCCTGAGCGGATTCGACTATCATTTCAATGTGTTGTACCAAAAACCTGAATGGGTGAAGGAAGCACATGCGCTGGGACAAAAAGTAAACGTGTGGACAGTGAACAAGCCGGAAGATATCCAAAAGATCATCGACCTGAAAGCGGATTATATTACTACCGACGAACCATTGCTGATAAAGGAAATACTACAAAAATAATGATGAACCTGAAAGAACAACTCAACCGGGCCATTGAGATTGCGATAACCGCCCACGGGGGACAGTTGGATACGCATAATGGCCGCCCTTATATCGAACATCCTTTCCGGGTGATGAACGCAGGCCATACCCTGCCGGAAAAGATCGTGGGTGTACTCCATGATGTGGTGGAAGATACTCCCTGGACGCTGGAACAGCTCAGGGAGGAAGGGTTTGCGCCCGAGACCATAGACGGCGTGGATGCCATGACTCGGCGTGACAACGAGACATACGACGAATACATGCAACGGGTGCAGGCTAATCCGCTCGCCACACGGGTGAAGCTGAACGATCTGACGGACAACATGGATATCCGCCGGTGGAACGATATCCCGTATCACGAGCTGGCCCGCCTGGAAAGATACCTGAAAGCGTATAAACAGCTTACGGAAGAGTAGCGAAAGTGGCGGGTATATATATCCATATTCCCTTCTGTAAAACCCGGTGCACCTACTGTGATTTTTACACCGGCACCAACGAAACGCAGATGGATGCCTTCGTCGATGCCCTCTGCGCCGAAGCCCGGATAAGGAAGGATGAGATCCCGGAAACGGTGAAGACCATCTATTTCGGCGGAGGGACCCCTTCGCGCCTCCGCCGGGAGCATTTCGACAGGATATTCGATGCGCTACGGCACCATTTCTCCATGGAACCTACGCCAGAAATCACCGTGGAAGCCAATCCCGACGACCTTTCAGAGGTATATGTGGAGATGCTCTCCCGGTTGCCGGTCAACCGTCTCAGTATCGGCATACAGAGTTTCAACGACGGGGAATTACGATTCCTGAGCCGGCGGCATTCCGCCCGGCAGGCGATCGACGCCGTGAAAAGATGCCAGCAGCATGGGTTCGGGAATATCAGCATCGACCTGATGTACGGATTACCGCAACAGACGGAGGAGATATGGCAGTACAATCTTGAACAGGCCCTTACCCTCGATGTCCCGCATATCTCATCCTACCATCTTATCTACGAAGAGAAAACACGGATGTATACGCTCTTACAGGCCGGCAGGATAGTGCCGGTAGAAGAAGAGGTCAGCACCGCCATGTTCGCCATGCTGATCGACCGGCTCACATCGCACGGGTATATCCATTATGAAATATCGGCATTCGGCCGGGAGGGTTACTTCTCACAACATAACAGCTCTTACTGGAAGAACAGGAAATATCTTGGCCTGGGCCCTGCCGCGCACTCGTTCGACGGCGATAACCGCTCCCGCAATGTTCCGTCGCTTACCCGGTACATCAGAGGTGTTGAATCGGGCATATTGAACCGGGAAACGGAACAGCTGACCCTGAGCGAAAAATACAACGAAACCATCCTTACCGGCCTGCGCACCATATGGGGACTCGACCTCACGGAGCTTACAACCCGCTTCGGCGCCGAATTTCACCGCTACTGCCTGCAAAACGCACAGAAATATCTCGACAGAAATCTCCTCAAAACCGAAGGCGGCAGATTGAAACTGACCCGCGACGGCATCTTTATTTCCGACGGTATCATGAGCGACCTGATGTGGGTCGGTTAAATTTTTCACTCTACTTCCTGCTGCTTTTGAAAATCATAAAAAGTTTTTCTCATCAGATCCGCCAACGACAGTTGATAATTGATATACGCTCTCAGGTGAGATGTATAAGCATTGTTCAGACGATTCCTTTCCAAGGCCAATCCCTGACTGTCAATATCTCCGTCGGTGAACCGCTGGCGTGTTATCTCAAAACTTTTCTCGGCAACCAGCACATTCTTTTCCAAAACCTGCAATCTTTTTAAATTGCTGTTAATACTGGCTATAAGATTTTTCACTTCGGTTTCTATTTCTCTTTCAACCTCCTCTTTTTGATAGTTATACTGTTTTAATCTTGATTCGGAAGCTCTTACCAAAGCCCTGTTCTCACCCCAATCGAGGATAGGTATCGTAATGGTTAACCCTATACCATAACTGGCATCTCTATCCACCAGATTGGTATATGAGTTTCTAATGGAATGGAAGAGGCCAATATCGGTTTGCTGGTCTATACCCGCTCTTTCAAAATAGGCGTCAATGCTCCCTTTGATCATTCCGTTTGATTTCTGCTGCTTTATATTCAGTTTTTGCAGTTCTATCTGAATCTCCTGCTCCCTTACCTCCAACCTGTTTTTCAGAGCCATATCAATAGCCTTATCGGGATCCACCACCACTACCTGATAGTTCAATTCGTTGTTCAAAGTTACACTGTCATCCAAATCCAACCCCAACAGTTCCTTGAATGAATTTTTAGCAGAAACTTCGTTTAAAACCGCAATATCGTGATTGTTCTGTGCTTCGGCCAGATCGACCTCCATCTGTAAAGCATCCACTTCCCGTATAAGACCGGCCGCGTATTTATTTTTTGATATTTCGTGCGCTTCCATCTGTCGTTCCAAGTCGAGCAAGGCAATCTCCGTACTTCTTTGCAACGACAATAAATTATAATAGGCGCTGCTCACCTGATATACAAGATTCAATTCTTCTCTTTTATACTGTTTATTAGAACGCTCGTAATCCAATTCAGCCCTTTTCAATGTCGATCGGATGCTGTTGTATGCATAAAAAGAATGGAGCGGCTGACTAAATCCGATACGGGAGCGCAGGCGCGAAGATCGAAAATCGTTATTCAAATTCTCTCCGCTTGATAACATATTCTGAATGAAAATATTACCGTCTGTCGGTAAGGGTTGATTGATAGTCAGTACGGTGGAATACCCCAGCTCTTTCACCGGATAATAAAACGTAATTCCCGTGGTATCTTTCCAGCTTTCAATGGTTTCAGTGTATTGAGGAGCGCCAATGGTCATATCAATATGCGTCTTTAACCTGCTGGTGGCAGACTTCAAATTATATTGGGCAATTTTAAGGTCTTCTCCTAATTTCAACATGCTGTAGCTTTTAGTTTTGGCTATTCCGATACTTTCTTCCAAAGTAAGGGTGTGCCCGGACTGGCTATGCAGCAACAGAGAAGAGACACATAGATATATACAGATTAAAAGCAACTTTTTCATATAATTTTATTGAGTTCAGATTTCAAAATTTCAAGATTTGGGATTTGGGATTTGGGATTTGGGAATTGGGAATTGGGAATTAATAAAAACTAATTGTAAGCTTCTTCACTTCCCACTTCTCCTTTTCTTATCACTCCATTAATCTCATTGGCTTATTAGCACATTGACTTATTGGCGCATTGGCAATTATCAGCCTAGATTTTTTCTTTGATGATTCGGCCGGTCGGAATGGATCATCCCATCTTTCAGATAAATATTCCGATAGGCATAATCTGCAATTTCCTGTTCGTGTGTGATTAAAATAATCGTGTTGCCTTCTTTGTGCAGTTCATCGACCAAACGCATGATCTCCACACCGGTTTTTGAATCGAGCGCCCCGGTAGGTTCATCTGCCAACAATATTCCCGGATTGGTTACCAGCGCTCTGGCAATAGCCACTCTTTGCCGCTGCCCGCCACTCAATTCAGTGGGTTTATGATACAGGCGGTCTGACAGTCCCACTTTCTCCAAAGCCTTCAATGCCCTTTCCCTGCCCTCATTGCCGGGCGTTCCCGAATAGATCAGGGGTAATTCAACATTCTGAATAGCGTTTAGCCGGGGTAACAGATTGAAATTTTGGAAGATAAAGCCGATCTCCCTGTTTCTCGTAAGCGAAAGGGCATCATCATCCAACGTACTTACATCCACATTGTTAAGATAATAGTGACCGCTCGATGCCGTATCCAGGCAGCCGAGAATATTCATTAAGGTGGATTTCCCCGAACCGGAAGGCCCCATTATGGCAACGTACTCGTTCTTTTCGATATGGAGACTGATACCGTGTATGACGGGGATTTCACTATCTCCGAGAGAATAACTCTTTTTCAGGTCTTTTATTTCTATCAACATCGTGTCCTTATTTTTATTCGTAACGGATGGACTCTACCGGTTTTAAGTTGGCGGCATTCTTTGCCGGCAAATATCCAAAACTAACCCCTACAATTACCGAAAAAGAAAATGCTATAAAAACAGAGTAGGGTTTAATAAAGGTGTTTATGTCGGTAAACAGCGAAACAACCAACGACAGCATTATTCCGATGAAAACGCCTATCACTCCCCCGGTAATACTGATTACTACCGACTCGGTCACGAACTGGCTCATTATATCAATCTTACGGGCGCCCACCGACCTCCGGATACCTATCTCGCGTGTACGCTCCATAACGGTTGCCAGCATAATGTTCATGATCCCTATACCTCCCACCAATAGCGATATGGCGGCAATCGCACCCAGAAGGAAGTTATAGATCTGCCGCTCTTTTTCTTCCTGTTTAAGAAGCTCGTAAGGAATAACGATGCTGTAATCATCATTATTAAAGTGATGCCTTTTCAAAATTTCATCAATAATTCTGGAGGCTTCGATCAGTCTATCCGAATTGTTAATCTGAACCGTGACCTGCTGTATTTCGCTGGAAAGGACATTGTCTCTTGTAAACCGGTTCAGGAATAAAGACAACGGTACATAGACATCCGTATTCAGGTCTCTTGCAGCCAATTCACCCACAGTCTCGGTGAAAAGACTTTTCGATGCCAGCACACCGATCACTTCCAACCATTGATCATCGATCTTCACCAATTTGCCGATAGGATCTTCTCCTTTGAAAAAAGTTGCGGCTATGCCGGCTCCCAGGACACAAACTTTTAATCGTTCGTTGTAGTGTTTTTCACTGATGAAATTGCCCTGTTGAACTTTATAATTCATCAAACTGAGAAAATCAGGCGTAATTCCTATAACGGTAGATTTCACCGATTTATCGCTGAATTTCACGTCGGTATTCTTTTCTGCCTGCGATGTAATATTCTCTACCCCCGGTACAATTTCCTTAATAACATTCGCATCCTGGATAGAAAGCCCCTGGGAAAATTTTGCCCGAACCTCTTCCAGTTCTTCATCGGAAAGGGATTTTTCCCGTATGATGATATTGTTCACCCCTAAATCCTGATATTTCGCGATGGCTTCGCGTTTTGCACCTTCTCCGATCGATAGCATGGTAATAACCGATGCAACGCCAAATATGATCCCTAACATGGTCAGAAAGGAACGAAATTTGTGGTCGACCAGTCCCTGAAGCGCCAAGCGAATATTTTCACCGTATTCCATAACCTGTTCTATAAAAATTCACAACTCACTGTCATACCGGGCTTTAACCTCTCATCCGGTTCCACTATTCTCACCTCCACATCAAAAACTCTTTGTCGGGATTTTTGGTCTTTTAACCGGCATAATTTCCCAATATAGGCGACTTCACCCTCGAAAATCACTTTCGGTAATGCATCTAAACGGACAGCCACTTTTTGGTTGACGTTTATTTTTAAAAAATCGGTTTCATTCACCTGGGTATTTACTTTCATGAACTCCAATTCGGGAACATTGCCCAGATTGTTTCCGGCATAGATATTATCTCCTATCCTGTACAGGCTTCTGTTGGCGTTCTGCCTGTTAATCTCAATCTGAAACACGCCCGATACGGGTGTTCGCAATGTAAGCATCGGAAGAAGATCTTTGGCATTTTCTATTTCTTTCTGGATCTGTTCAACCCTGATCTCCTGGATTTTTAAATCATTGGCATTGATAATCTTACTCTGTTCATAAATCCGCTTCTCTTTACCAAGGTTGATCTCTGCCTGGTCAAATTCCAGTTTTTTTATTCGTCGTAAGCGGTCCGACTCAAAACGGGAAGCTTCTAATTCAATTTTCTTTAAGTCGAATGATGCTAATTCATTCTTAATTCTCGATTCACTTTCCTGTTCCCTGTTTTCCTGTTCAACATACAATTTTTCCAATACGGCCAATTGAGTTTCCAGATTACTCTCCTGGTCCAGGATAAATTTATTGATATCCCCGGGATCCAGTTGTGCGATCGAATCTCCTTTTTTCACTATTTCCCCATGATTCAGCAAGCCGATGATCTTCATTTGATACCAATGCCTCCCATACCTCGGTATGACAAAAGATACGGAATTGATAGCCGCAAGTTCCCCCGTCTCTATAATGGTGCTTCCGTCGGATATTCTTCTTTTGCTGTCGTCCGATCCAACACTGTTTTTACAGGAAAAGAAAAGGAACAGCAAGAAAAACGCCATTGAAAGATTATATATTATTTTCTTCTTCATGCAATTATTTTATTTTTCTCTTGTCGATAAATTTCAAGATTTAGTTACACCGATTTTGACTACGGCGATTTTGGCTACGCCGAACGTTGTTTCAATTCAGAATTTCAGAATTTCGGAATTTCGGATTCCAAATCGTCAAATCATTAAATCAAATCTCATTGGCACATTGGCACATTATCAAATCTCGCTGTTTTCCGGCTTCTCCCCGGTGGTTTCTTCTGCAAAAGGATCTACAAGCGCAATTTCATCGCCCTCTTTTAATCCGCTGACAACTACCATATAATCGCTATTATTCTGACCTGTTTCAATTTCTGCTTTATCATAACCGCTTCCGTTTTTCTTATAGACAAAGTATTTATCTCCCTCCGCCCGCACCGCATCCAAAGGAATAAAAAGCACGTCCTCTATTTTGTCTATAATTATCCTGCAACTCACGGTAAGTCCCGGGAGCAGATTCTTGTCCGATTCGTTCAGCAATATTTCAACCGGAAATATTTTTATCTTCGATGATCCGTCTTTGTTCACAGCCAGATTGGCAATTGAATTTACCGTTCCCGTGAAGGTACTGTCAGAAAACGCATCCGGCTTTATTTCGACTCTCAGGTCTTTCTTTATTTTCGCAACATCTACCTCGTTGATTTTCACTGTTGCCTTGAGCGTGGACAAATCAGGTAGCTGGATGATCGGGAATCCTCCCCAACATTGATCGCCAATCTGAAATTTATTGTTGCTGCTCCAGTTTCGGGAGATAATGGCTATTCCGGAAGAAGGGGTCACCACAGACAATTTCTTCAGTGTTTCACGCGCTTCGTCGAGGCGGGACTGGAATTGCATGATAGAGAGATTTTTCTGCTTCACTTCCTCCTTCTGTATTTTTATCCGGTTGTCTATTTGTTCTTTGGCTCTTTCCAAAGCAATATCAGCCTTATCAAGATTCAGTTGTATCTCTTTTTTCTTTATCTCCGATTCGTACTCTGCCGATTCAAAGCGTATTTTAGAGATCTCATGGGAAATTCGCGCCACTTCATAACCGGCTCTAAGTTCTTCCAGATCGGATTTTTGCTGAGCGATCAGTTTGTCAAACTCAGCCTTGGCTATTTCCAGACTCGATTCCGCTTCGACAATACCCTTAAGAACCTCGGAAGGATCGAAGACGATCAACGTATCTCCGGCTTTCACCTCCTGCCCGTCTTTTGCCAATTCGGTGATTTTAAGATTACCATACCTCCAGGAAATAAGAGGAGCCACTATATTGATAGATTGTACGGCTTCGACCTCTCCTTCTTCGTACAAGTCAAGAAAAAGGGTTCCTTTGGCCACTTTTCCGACAGGTATTTGCTGAGTTTCTTTTTGGCCGCAGGCAACAAAAAACATCAAACAAAAAAGAAAAAAAGAAAGTGTAATAAACTTGTTCCCCATCTTATCAGTATTTATTCATATTGTAAAATATCGTTGAATTTCATTGCTACTATAAAAATCTATCGAATTGAATCCGAAAGTAGCTTCTTTCCTCTTATGAATGAAGCGGGAGGCTTGATCAATGAAATAACTTCCCCTTTTTTCAAACCGGTGGTAACAATCGCCTCTTTCATGGACGACGGCCCGGTTGCAATTTGGCGTATTTCATATTTTTTATTGTTCCTGACATAGACCACTTTCATGGAATCGACCTCGTAAATGGCTATCTGAGGGATCACGATCGTATCGTTAACATAGGTTGTGATTACACGGCTGTTTGCCGTAAATCCCGGTTCGGGAAGTTGCAGGACACTATCGATGGAGGCTTCTACCTCAAAAAATTTCACTTTTGAATCCCTTTTATAAGGTTGTCCCACAGGTAATTTTTTGATTATCCTGCCATGCGCCCGGTTCCCCGGCATGGCATCAAAGGAGTAAGCTACAGAATCATTTTCGCTGATATATTTAAAGTCCGTTTCGTTGACCGCCATTTTCACTTTCATTTCCGACACCTCAGGGATCATAACCACCGGCATATTATTCCAGACATTGTCTCCCACCTTTAGCTTAGTACCGGTCATACGGGAGTCCGAAACAATAGCCAATCCCCTTTTAGGTGCTCTGATGGTCAACCCTTCAAGAATTTTTTCTGCCGATTCCAGCCGATTACTCAGTTGCTGAATATTTATTTCCAACTTTCTTATTTCCGACTGATTTATGATATCGAGCGCATTCAGTTTTTGTTCAAACTTTGCTTTTTCTATGTATGCCCTTTCCAGTTCTAATTCTTTGATCCTTCTTTGCGTTGGCGTAGCAAACGTAAGCTGCAGGGAATCCAGATGTGCAATTTCCGTATCGACCTCGTTATTTTTAACCTGTGCTTCCAATAGCGCATATTGCATTTTCAGATCAGCATTCACCTTGCTTAATTCGGCCGTTGCGTTTTCCAGTGCAATTTGCAGGTTATCATAATTGTTCTGTTGATTATTATCTTCAATGATGCATACCACATCTCCTTCGTTAACATATGTCCCGTTATCAATCAAAAAAGTGACTATTCCATCTACATTGCCCGGACACATCAGGGTTATGAACCGGATAGGCTCAACAATACCTTCAATTAAAATTGAATTTTCAAAGTCGGTATTGGAAACCGTATAAGTTGATATGCTCTCTTTATTTTTAAGGTTGCATGAAGAGAAACAAAAGAGTAAAGCTAAAATAAAATTTATCCTATCTTTCTTCAAGAGAATATGGTTGAATCGACAGTGCAATAGAAGATCTTTTGGGTATTTGCTTATTTTATAGTAAAACAAGATAATACAAATATCCTAAAAAAAGATGATATACCAAAATATTATGAATAAAAACGATTCATCAACTCAGTCCCTCTACTTCTCCATGGATGATGTCGATCCGTTTGGCCTGCGGATCGGCGGGCAGTCCGGGCATGCGCATCATCTCACCGGCGATGGCTACGATAAACTCAGATCCGCGGTTAATGACCAGATCGTTGATCTTAATCCGGAAGTCTTTTGCTACTCCATACCATTTGGGGTCAGCTGAAAAGGAGTATTGTGTTTTGGCGATGCAAACCGGCATCTTCTCGAGCGGCGTACCTTCTATCAGTTTCAGTTTTTTCAGCGCTTTCTCGCCCATCACCACATCGCGTGCACCATAGATCTTTGTAGCGATCTTGGTAAGCTTGGTCTCGATATCATCCTCATCATCGTAAGTAAACTTCAACTCTCCCGACGGCCTGTTTTCAATGGCTTCCACCACCGCTTCAGCCAATTTCACAGCTCCGGCGCCTCCGTCAGTGAACGCTTCGTTGACGGCAAATGGCACCCCTCTCCCATGGCAGAATGCACTTACCACATTCATCTCTTCAGGAGTGTCGAAAGCATATTTATTGAAAGCTACCACTACCGACTGACCGAAACCGGCCAGATTATCAAGATGTTTCCCCAAGTTCTCCAGCCCTTTTCTCAGCCCCTCCATATCGGGCTCCTTGATCATCTTTTCCGGCGTACCTCCATGCATCTTAAGTCCCTGGGCAGTCGCGACGATAACTGCCAGTTTGGGACGTAATCCGCTCTTACGGCATTTTATATTGAAGAATTTCTCTGCACCCAGGTCGGCACCGAAGCCGGCTTCCGTGATTACATAATCACCGTGCGACATCGCCATTTTGGTGGCCAGGACCGAATTACATCCGTGCGCGATATTGGCAAACGGCCCGCCGTGTACAAAGGCAGCCGTGTTCTCCGTGGTCTGCACGAGATTGGGATGAATAGCATCTTTCATCAGTACGGTGATGGCTCCCGCCACGCCCAGATCTTTCACGGTAAACGGTTCACCGTTGATCCTGTATCCCAGCAGTATATTCTCTATCCGCCGGCGGAGGTCTTCTTCATCTTCCGCTAAGCAAAGGATAGCCATCAATTCCGATGCGGCAGTGATATCAAAGCCTCCTTCCTGAGGAACACCATTGCCCGGCCCAAGACCTGTTACGATATAGCGCAGGCTACGGTCATTCACATCCAGCACCCGTTTCCAGAGCACCTCTTTGATCTCTTCTCCGGTACCCTGCACACGGAAAATATAATTGTCGAGCAAGGCGGAAATGGTATTATGGGCAGTAGTCACCGCGTGGAAATCGCCCGTAAAATGGAGGTTGATGTTCTCCATCGGAAGCACCTGTGCGTATCCGCCGCCGGCAGCACCGCCCTTCATCCCGAAGACAGGACCCAGTGAGGGTTCACGCAGCGCTACGATCGCTTTTTTCCCGATCTTGTTCAGTCCGAGCGCCAGTCCTATGGAAACCGTCGTCTTACCTATACCCGCCTTGGTAGGAGTAATAGCCGTCACTAATATCAGATTACTACGGTCAATTTTTTTCTGATCGATAAGATGAAGAGGCACTTTTGCCATATGTCTTCCGAAACTGATCACTTCATCGCGGTCAATCCCGATGCTCTCCGCCACATCTTTGATTTTTTTCAGCGGTGTTTCCCTTGCAATTTGAATGTCTGATTTCATTTATTTTAGAGTCAAGAGTCAAGAACCAAGATTCAAGACAAATTTAAAAATTATCACATTACCACATTATTCACATTGGCACATTAGTCTCATTAGCACATTATTTCAGCTTTTCCTCCAGCATGATCAACTGGTCACGCAATTGCGCAGCCTCCAGGAATTCCAATTTCTTTGCGGCTGTCATCATGGCTTTCCGGGTCTGTTCAATTTTTTTCTTGAGGTCATCGGTCGAAGCGTAGTCTGCTATCGGTTCGGCCGCCAGTGCATAATAATCCGGTTCTACGTATGCCCGGGCCTCAGCTATTGTTCTGTATTCTTTGGTCAATGCTGATGAGCGCGCCTTCTTTATCTGCTGCGGTGTGATGCCGTGCTCTTCGTTATATTTTATTTGTTTTTCACGCCTGCGATTGGTTTCGTCGATAGTTATCCGCATGCTGTCCGTCATCTTGTCGGCATAGAAGATCACCTTTCCGTTCACGTTGCGTGCCGCACGGCCGGCAGTCTGGGTAAGGGAACGATGCGAGCGGAGAAATCCCTCCTTATCTGCATCGAGCACCGCCACCAGCGACACCTCGGGCAGATCCAGCCCTTCACGCAGCAGGTTCACGCCGATCAGCACGTCAAACAGCCCGCTCCGTAATTCGTCCATGATCTTCACCCTTTCCAATGTCTCTACATCGGAATGGATATAGTTACACCTCACACCGTTTTTTGTCAGGTAATCGGTCAGTTCTTCGGCCATCCGTTTGGTAAGGGTGGTAACCAATATGCGTTCATTCTTCTCTACCCGTTGCCGGATCTCTTCCATCAGGTCATCGATCTGGTTCAGGCTCGGGCGCACATCGATAGGCGGGTCGAGTAGTCCTGTAGGGCGGATCAACTGGTCGACTACGATACCTTCTGATTTTTCCAGTTCATAATCGGCAGGGGTAGCGCTCACAAAAATGATCTCGGGGGTAATCGCCTCAAACTCTTCGAATTTCAGCGGTCGGTTATCGATCGCTGCCGGAAGCCGGAAGCCGAATTCCACAAGGTTCATCTTGCGGGAGTGGTCGCCACCGTACATGGCACGGATCTGCGGGATAGTGACATGACTTTCGTCGATGACAGTGAGATAGTCATCGGGGAAGAAGTCGAGCAGGCAGAAAGGGCGTGTGCCGGGATCACGGCCGTCAAAATAGCGCGAGTAGTTCTCTATCCCGGAGCAGAAGCCTATCTCCCTGATCATCTCCACATCATAGGTTACCCTTTCGTAGAGCCGCTTGGCTTCATAGGGTTTTCCGATGGACTGAAAGAATTCCACCTGTTTTCCCAGGTCGATCTGTATCTCATCCACCGCCCTGTTAATACGTTCCTGCGTGGTGACAAAAAGGTTAGCGGGAAAGATGCGGTAAGAATCCAACCGCTCAATGGTGATCCCGTTCAGCGGATCGACCGACTCGATGCTCTCTATCTCATCACCCCAGAAGATAACGCGAATAATATAATCGTGGTATGCCAGAAACACATCTACCGTGTCGCCTTTCACCCGGAAATTTCCCCGGTTGAAGTCGGCCGTTTCGTTGCGAGAGTAGAGGCTGTTCACCAACAGGCGCAATAATTGGTCGCGCTCCATCACCTGTCCTTCGCGGACATCGATGGTGGTCTTGTTAAAATCTTCGGGATTACCGATACCATAAAGGCAGGAAACGGAAGAAACCACTATCACATCGCTCCTTCCCGAAAGCAGCGAAGAGGTAGCGGCGAGCCGGAGTTTTTCGATCTCATCGTTGATGGAGAGATCCTTTTCAATATATGTATCGGTCGTCGGGATATAGGCTTCGGGTTGGTAGTAGTCGTAGTAGGAGACAAAATACTCCACCGCATTGTTCGGAAAGAAGCTTTTGAACTCGCTGTAAAGCTGTGCTGCCAGCGTCTTATTGTGGCTCAGCACCAAGGTGGGTTTGTTCACCTGCGCAATTACATTGGCCACTGTAAAAGTTTTTCCCGATCCGGTAACACCCAACAGGGTCTGATAGGGGACTTTCTGTCGCAGTCCCTCTACCAGCGCCGCGATCGCTTCCGGCTGATCACCGGTAGGTTGATAGGTTGATGTGAGTTGAAATTCCATAGATATTCTTTAACAAACAGGAATGAAATTAGTTTTCCGGATTCCTGTCCTGTACAGCATTTATTACTATTGACACTATGGCGCTTCGGGGTAGGGTTTCGTCTCAAATATGCTGACAATCTGAAAAAACGGATCAAGTTCCATATGCACAATATATCCATGCTCCTGCACCGTGGCGCCATCCTTCGGATAGGTCTTCTGAAGCGGTACATTGACTTTATAATGGTTGTTATTCATCACCTCATACTGTACGGACTCCAGATCCGGAACAAATTGCAGGGTCGCCCCCTCTGTTTGGGCACCGGTAACAAGCAATTCACCCGTGATCCTTTCACGGGTAGCGGTACCAGAGTCAAAAAAACGATATACGGTAGGCGCCAGATAACGAAACATTCCACTGTGGTTCAGGGAGGAAAGGGATACAAAGAAACCGTCTATTGTAGTACGGATGGTATCCAATACAGCTGCATCGGTGGATGGCGATCTGAAAAGCAACTCATACCTTTTCCGGGCCTCTGCAATATAATCGCCTCCGACCCCGCCGTTCTCCGCCAACAGGATATAGTCGGAGTAGGACTCTGCCGTATTCGTGTGTAAGGTTCCTATCCATACAAGCGAATCGAGTCTTGTTTTCACCAATGGGGTATAGGGACTTCCGGAATGACGGTCTAAGAAATCACGCAGCTCGGTCACGTTGTGTGTCTCTTTCATCCTTTCCCATGCCGTGGCTTCTTCCGATTTCAGCCTGAGCAGGCCTGCCTGTGCTTCATCAAAATGCGCTCCCCGGGGGTGTGCTTCCATATAGACAAGATATCCCTCTACCGAATTTGTTTTTACCGCTGCATCCCAACCGCTCCGCTCTAAGTTGCTTTTCCGGATGGTTGCGTTATATACAAAGAAGGCGCCTGACAGAAGAGCGATCACTAATATAAACAGCACCGGAGCCCCTACCCGCTTTTTCTTCTTCGGCACCGTTTTTTCCGGCGCTGGCGCTGGCTCTAATTCCGGCACTGGTTCTGGCTCCAGTTTTGATTCCGGTTCCGGTTCCACTCTCACCTTCTTCTCTCCGGGTTTCATCCCGGCCTCCTCTGGAATATCTACTTCATACTCTGTATGGATCTTCTTTGTGCAATCATCACAAAAGACCGTTTCTTCCGGTTTGTTTTTTCCGCAAAGGGGACAGGATTGGGACATAGTTTTTTCCAAATTAACAGGAACGTTTTCGGTAAACGAATACAGAGGCAAAACTTGTTTTGACTATGTCGAGTGCAGAAAACGACTAAATTTATTGAACTTTTATTTTCTACAAATTTACATGATTTTTTGAAACCGGCATAATTCATATAACTATTAGGTATTGTACTTCCAATGAATTACAGTTGCCACTTTCTCTCTTTTCCTCTTTATTATTCAGGTCTTGTCCAAAATAAATCAGGATTGTTAGTCTTGTAGTTAATAAATTTCACCCCAGTTTTTTCATTTCTCACTTCCTTTTTTTGTGGTGTTTGTTCGATGCCGTTGAAAGGTAGTAACTCAACCTACGCTACCTCCTTTTTGCCAGATTTCAGTATCATGTTCACTTACTAACAGCGTTTGAAGCCTGTAAAGATTTCTCGTCCTATAATAATTCTTTTGACTGCCGGCTGTCATTGAAACTCAAATCAAAGGCGTTACTCTTATTTGTCCGCCCACGTTCTTCTTTCTTCTTATTACTGGTTATTCTCTTTGATTAGTAAATAGTTTGCAACCCATTGAAAACCAACAAATCCTAAAATAAAAATTATTGTCATCAAATTAAATATTTCGCCTGTAGAAAAAATTAGTCCTATTGCCATGATACCCACAATTCCCAAAACTATGGTATAAGTCAATAGTCCATATTTATTTTTTGAAGGAGAGAACATTGTACTTAATGGTAACATCATGGCAAATCCGAATGAGGCAATAGCTAAAAATATTTCGTCTGATAATGCAAAATATAGAAGTATTCCAACAATAAATACTCCTAAACTTACAACCACGAAGTTTGAATTCATTTTTTCCTTTTTGTCCAGAAGCAATTGTCCGTATTTATTGAATCGTAAGAATAAATTACTTATTGGAGCAATAACCCAGGTTGAGAATGCAATAAGGGCAAGTATAATTATTGAAGGTATTAGATAGGGTTGAAGTGCTTCGTTATTGCGAGCAATTGTTTTTAATGCTCTAAAACCTAAATAAAATCCTATAATAACACCCCACTGATATTTTGCCGTTAGATTACTTATCCAAAAAGAATACTGCAGAAAAATGCGATAGACGGGATTTGTCGCCTTTAATGCTTCAAGCATACCTGATTGGGCATATTTAAAAGTCGGGGCGTTAGTTAGTGCTTCCTTAAAATGTCCCAATGCTTTTTTGTGGTCTCCTTTTTCCAATAAACCCCAGCCATAATTAGCATGGGTGTAAGCATTGTTCGGTTCTTCTCGCAATGCACTCTCAATAGTTTCAAATGATTCCTCATTTCTATTGAGCTTGTTTAAGGCTGTGCTTCTTGTATTAAGTGCTAATAAGTTTTGTGCATCAATTTCTAAAGCCCGGTTTGCGATTTCAAGGGCATCAATAAACTGTTTACGACCCAACTTGATATTTGCTAACAAAGCAAAATAGTCCGCATCATACGGGTCTAATTCAATGGCTTGGTCTATGAATAGCTCGGCTTCACTTAAACTGTCCTGTTGAATAGCAATCCGAGACTTGATATAAAATAAGTACGGGACATCGGGCGACAGCCCGATTGCATTATCAATTATACTATTTGCCTTATCAAATTTGTCTTGCTGATAATATACTTCTGCAAGCAATGACAGGAAATGAATATTGTTTGAATCCTCTACAAGCAAGTTTGAAAGGATTTTCTCCGCTTCCGCAAATTTTTTCTGTTGAAGTAGAATTTCAATTTTTGATAGTCTGTTATCTTCTGTCATGTTACTTTTTTATTTTCATGTATGTTAAAATGTCGTCATAAAGTCCTGAATCATTTGCAAACATGGCAAAATTCTTAGCTGTTGAAAACCACTCCTGAGTACTTGGCTTATGTTTTTTCAATGCACTTACCAAGTCGCCTGTTGCAAGGGGTTTTGGAACACCATCATTGAAAGATGCCTCTAATTTCTCCTCAATGGCAAGGTCAATAATTGCGTCAATATCAGCACCTGAATAATGTTCTGTTTTCTTTGCAATGGCCCGGAAATCTATCGTTTCTATCGGCTTGTTATTTAGTTTCAGTCTTAAAATTGATTCTCTTGTTGTTTCGTCAGGTGGTGGAACAAAAACAATCCTGTCAAATCTGCCCGGTCGTCTAAAAGCAGGGTCCAAGTTCCAAGGTGTGTTTGTTGCTCCGATAATTAAAACTCCTTCATTGGTGCTATTGATCCCATCGAGTTCTTGTAGAAATTGATTTATTAAGTGTCTGCCGCTTGATTGTTTCATGTCGCTCCTACTTGCTCCTAAGGCATCTATTTCATCAATGAATAAAACGCATGGGATGTTATGCCGGGCTAATTCAAAAATGTCGTGTAGATTTTTTTCGCTGTTACCTATCCACATATCTAAAATATCGTTCAAGCTAACACTGATAAATTTCGCATTCACTTGTCCCGCTGTTGCTTTGGCAATAAATGTTTTACCGCATCCGGGTGGACCATAAAGCAAAATGCCACCACCGATTTTTTTACCATAGGCTTTGTAAAGTTCAGGGTGAAGAAGCGGTTTGATAATTTTTAATTCTATTTCTTTCTTCACCACCTCCATACCACCCACATCACTGAAATTGATATTCGGCTTTTGTAAAAACCGGCTGTCAGCTTCTTCATCTGTTCCAGTAATTTCATCCCTGCCTCTTAGTCGTAATTGGTTGTCAAGTTCTTCGTCAAAGTAATTTGGCTCAATGGCTAATGCTTTTTTGTATGCCTCAATTGCTTTAGCTGTTGAATTTTCTTTCAAAAGTCCTTTTACATAAAGTGTAAATACATTTATATCACTCGTCCCATTGTCAATTACTTCCTCTAAAATCACATTGCAAGCCGAATAGCTACCCTTTTTGAAAAACACTTTAGCAAGTCCGATTTTCGCTTTGTTGTCGTTAGTGAGTTTTAGTAGCATTGAGTATTCCGTTTCTGCTTCCTCAACTCTGTTCAACGTCCATAACGTGTCAGCCAATAACTGTCTTAAAGGGGCATTGTCAGGAGAGTGTTTTAATGCCTCTCTTAGACTGTCGATTGTGTTATCATTCATAGTGTAAATGTTACTGCCGTTTCTGTTAAAATTACCGCTTACTCTTAAATAATGCGCAATATTACTACTTTCTCCCAAATATATGCAATAAAAATCAAAAAAAAGACAAATGATCTATAAACAAGTCTGTTGAGATCGATTTCCGTATACTTAAAGTGTATATTTTGTGAGCCGCACCGTTTATCTCGAGACGGGATTGTTTTTGCCGGAACAGACAAATTTTGTAAATTTGAATGCGGATTTTCGATTTGAGAATAGACTGATTTAATAATTCGTTGATTTATTAATCGGCTAATAGGGAAATCGGTAAATCAGCTAATCAATAAATCGTCATGGTTCTTTACTCTAAAATAATGTCCTATATAAAAAAACGAATTCTCTCTTTCGGGCATGCTTTCAGAGGTCTGCGTCTGCTGTTCAAAGAGACGCCCAATGCGCTGATACACCTGATAGCGGCAATCATCGCCATTACACTGGGATGCGTGTTCAGGATCTCCGGCGGAGAATGGCTTGCCATCATTATTGTTATCGGTACCGTATTTTCGATGGAGGCGGTGAATACCGCTTTGGAAAGGCTGTCGGATTATACCTGCAACAAAGAGATCCATCCCACTATCAAAAAAGTCAAGGATCTTGCCGCCGCGGCTGTTCTGATTGCTGTGGTGGCTGCATTGACGGTGGGAATCATCATCTTTCTACCTAAAATCTTCTGACCTTGTATGACTGAATTTTCGCTCCTTCCACCAAATATTTCAACCGATGTTATCCGCGTCCAGCTCCTTAAGGCGGATCGTGAGAGAAAGCTGCTTATCTGCGTAACGACAGAGAATCCAGGTACGGCATTGATTGCCAGATACGGCATTTCACCGGAGAACAGCGCTTTTGATACTTCAGTGGAAAGATTTCAGGAAGGGGCGAATCTGAATCTGATAGATTGTATTATCGATGGGGATGGTTTTCTCATCCCTAATTATATCATCCTTGAGCCTGATTACCTGATCGATGCTTCCGCTATTGCAGAATGTTTTCAGGACTATTCGATATCCCCGCTCCATTATTTCCGCAATAAATTTGAAGAAAAAGAGAATCGTTCTTACCTGTTATTAGGAAATTTAGCGAATTTTTTCCTCGACGAATTGGTGTTTGCGGAGAATCCGGAAGATGTCTCCTTCAGGGATGTATTCCTTCGGTCGTTCAAACAGTCGCCCTTCGAGTACACCAGTTGTGAAGATATCCGTTCCGATAATGATTTCCGGGAATTTATGAATAAAGCGCAAAGCCAGTTTGAAAATATCAAACGGGTAATTCGTGACGACTTTCCCGGACGAAGTATCGACCTGCATTGCTGCACGCTGGAACCTTCGTTCTTTTGCGAACGATTCGGCTTTCAGGGACGGCTTGACCTGTTACAACCCCATTCCGAAGAAACAGATGCCCGGATTGTGGAATTGAAATCGGGCAGGCTGCCGTTTCCGCCTTCTGACAACAGCAGGATTACGCTCAATCATGAAGTGCAGACCGCCGTGTACCGCATGATGGTCGAGACTGTCTTCGATAAAGAGACGCAGGGGGTGGATGCCTCCATCCTCTATTCGGCGGGGATCCGTCCGGGTGAAAATCTCCGTGCCTCCAAGGTCAACGGCGAGTTAGAGAAATCGATCCTGAACATTCGTAACCTGGTCGTAACCAATGAGCAGGCTATGATCCGGGGAGAAAATGAAGATACGGCGGCATTGTTCGGGTCACTGTTCAGCCTCCTTCACACAGAGCAAAAACTCCCTGCATTCTTCACCGGAAAAATAGAACGGATACGTGCGCTGCTGTGGAAATGCAGCGAACCGGAACTGACCCTTTTCTATCGCTATATCCGGTTTATCTCAAGAGAGTTGTATCATCAGAAAATCGGGGATATTGCCTGTGAAACGCCGACGGGTACGGCTTCGTTATGGAACAGCGCTTTTAGCGAGCGCGCCGAGGCGCTGGATGTGCTTTTCGACCTCTCCATCCTGACCATAGATGATTCCAGAGGTGATATGACAATCCTCTTCGCCCGGAATCAGACAGGTAACGATATTGTGAACTTCCGGGAGGGTGAGATCTGTATTGTCTATCCGAGGGAAAATGAAAACGACACGGTGTTGAACCGGCAGATATTGAAAGGCACCATTGCGCAGATCACTGCAGAGACAGTAGAAGTCCGTTTCCGCTATAAGCAGAAAAACCGCCGCTTCTTTGAAGAAAACCCGCTTTGGGCCATAGAGCACGATTCGCTGGACTCCACTTACAACAGTATGTACAAAAGTCTTTTCTCTTTTTTAGGCGCTTCCACGAAAAAAAAAGAGATCCTGATGGGGCTGGTACCGCCCAGGACAATCGACAGCCTGTCGGAGCAGGAAGAAGCCTCCAAAAAAACCGTCTATCCGGAAAATATTATCCGCAAAGCAATGAACGCCCGGGACTATTTCCTGATCGTGGGGCCGCCCGGTACGGGGAAGACATCGATCTTTGCCCGACGCCTCATTGAAGAATATCATGCACAACCGGGAAAAAACATCATGGTACTGGCCTATACCAACCGTGCGGTGGATGAGTTATGTGAAGCGATCAATGCCGCTTTCGGATGTAAAAAGGGAGAATGCGACGCCTATATCCGGGTGGGGACCGAACTCTCCTGCGCCGAATCCTACCGACACCGGTTGTTGCAACGGATCTCGGAGAAAGCCAAAGACAGAGAGTCGCTACGCCACGAGATAGAGCAGACACGTATTTACATCTCTACCCTTGCCTCCATCAACGGGCGAATGGAACTTTTCAACCTTAAGCATTTTCATGTGGCCATCATTGATGAGGCATCACAGATATTAGAACCGCAGATCATCGGGCTTCTGCCCCGCTTCGACCGGTTTATTATGATTGGTGATCACAATCAACTCTCTACCATTGTGTTGCAGGATCGTCAATTTTCCGGGATCAATGAACCGGTGCTGCATGAAGCGGGATTTACCGATTGCCGCGATTCTCTCTTTGAGCGATTGTTGCGCCGTTGCCAGGCGAAAGGGTGGCATCACGCCTACGCACAACTTACCCATCAGGGACGGATGCACAACGATATCGCCGCTTTTCCGGCTACCTGCTTCTACTCCGGGAATCTTTTTCCCGCACTCGACTGGCAATCGGAAAAATGGAAGCTGTACAGCCCGTCGGACAATTTTTTTGACCGGTGGGTCGCCACAGAACGTACCGTTTTCTTTTCGACGGGAAAGGTCAGCCATCCTTCCTCGTCCGACAAGATCAACGAGACCGAAGCCGACCTTATCATAGCGCTTCTGACATCCATCCGTAATGTATATGAGGCGAACGGAAAAACGTTCGACACCGGAGCAATCGGCATTATCGCCCCCTACCGGAACCAGATCGCGTTGATCAAACACAAACTGTCGTTAGCAGGAATCCCCCATTGGGAAAAGGTCATGATCGATACCGTCGAGCGATATCAGGGGAGCCAGCGCGATGTGATCCTGATCTCGTTCTGTGCGAATAAGCCTTATCAGATGAATTTTCTCTGTAACCCGAACCACGACGGGACGGTAGACAGGAAGCTCAATGTAACGATCACCCGTGCACGCCGGCAACTCTTTCTTGTCGGCAATGCCCCTGTCCTGCGTGAGTCCCCGGTCTATGCCGCCCTACTCGACTTTTACCGGGAAAAGAAAGTTTTGAGAGAGATTGAAAGATATTGAGAGAAATTAATATTAACCTGTTATTCAAAATAATACAAATTAATCTTTTAAAAAAATGAAAAAAATTGTTTTGTTTATCATCTTACATTTAATCGGTTATAATTTATCTGCTCAACACAATTATTCCAAAGATCTTCTAATTGAGGATTTCAGGGAATATATCGATTTTCTGGAAGAGGTCCATTGCGACCCATACAGTCCATTTGGAGGAAAAATCCAGTTTCACAGGGAGGTTCAGAATATTATCGATTCTATTCCCGAAAACGGATTAGACGAGGCCGCGTTCAGGAGTATTATATCCAAATTCAACTCGACGTTACAAGACGGACATACATTTATTTTGAATGAAAACAGACAGGATGTAACGAATGATCAAATACTGAATATGAAATTCAAAATTCTTCACCATGATCTGGCCGTATCACAATCCCGCAATGGAAAGCTGAATGGTTTAAAAATCACGGCTATAAATGATATTCCGTTGGATGAACTATTGAAAAGAGTGCAAACAATAAAAGCTTGCGAAAATATATCGGGCGTCTACTTATCGTTAGTTGAAATATTGATGCGAAAAAGTTCAGCGGAAAAACTTCTCGGACAAATAGACAACAACAGAATTAAGCTAGATTTTCTTGATAACCGGACTAATCAACAAACTGAATATATAGAATATACAGATTTAAACGAACGAAAAATCCAACCGAACACTTCTTTATTCAATGTAAACATATCAAAAACAATTCCTTTTGAATATAAATATATAGACGAAAACAAAAAAATCGTTTGGATGGCATACAACTCCACCTACTCACGGGAAGTCATTGAGTTCCAAAAGCAATGGGGACAGGATTATACCAATAACCTCAATATATTATACCAGGCATTCAATTTGGGAGAAGTACCGCAAGATTATACCGAAGCCATCACGAAAATACCCTCATTGAACGAAACATTTTATACCATGCTTAAAAGCATGAAACAACATAAATCCACCCATTTAATTATCGATTTACGTGAAAACGGAGGTGGCTGGAATCCCATAAATATTCCCTCGTTATACATGATGAAAGGGGATACATATTTCGGATATGACACCAAAGCGGCATACATTACCCTTTTATCCAAGCCTTTTCTGGAAAAAATAAATACCACCATTGAAGAATATAACAGTAGAAACAACACCACGTATACTATTGGAGATTATAGTTTCAGCCGTTTCTTCAACTCCTGGAACGAAAATTTATCGCTCGGAGAACGAAGAGTACAATACCTTGAGAATAATTTCAGTAAAGACTTTTCCGGGATTGATTTATTGAAAGAATTAGACGGAGAAGCATTGTATACCCCAAAAGTAATCGTCGTAACCAGTGCAGCTACTTTCAGCGCTGCTTTTCAGTATGCTTTCCTGCTGAAAGAGGTTTGTAACGCAACCATAGTCGGCGTACCTTCCTCCCAGGCGTACAATAGCGGAATGGGAACAACCTTTTATTCTTTAACTCATACGGGAATTAAAGGCTCTGTATCCAATTCCTATCAATTATTCGATCCGGATAATACGGTAAAAGACAGGATGCTTCATCCCGATTATCCCTTATTATGGGAGGATTTTATCCGATTCGATTCTAATGATGATGCCGAAATATTATATATTTTGGATTTAATCAACAAACGGAAGATTTAAATTGAAAATGGGCAGATTAATAAATTAGTTTGATATTTATTATGAACAAATACAATGAAACCATTCCATTTCCAAAATTTACAATGTAATTTTTCTGCACAACTTTTTTTGTTGTTACAATTTTTTATACCTTTGCAGTCCCATTGTCTTATGGTGTAATGGTAGCACAACAGATTCTGGTCCTGTTTGTCCAGGT
>NZ_CALNAT010000148.1 GCF_937873925.1 uncultured Proteiniphilum sp.
ATTTTGGTGCAACTCCGCCAGATCAACGGATATTTATTGATTATATTTTTGTAAATCAACAGTCTTCGGTGATCAGCCATAACGTTCTTCCCGAAAAATTGAATGATATTTATTTGTCCGACCATTGTCCCGTTACGGCACAAATCCTGTTAGTGAACCCTTGAAACAGGGAACAAACAAAATGCCCGATACTCATATAGAAACATTTATGCCCAATTACTTTCAAAAATAAATACTTATGGAAAAAGAAAAGAAAGACGGCAGGAAGAAAGGAAACAGGCAAAAGCCTTTCAAGGCGCTTTGAAGCAAAGGCACTTGCAAATCAGGAAATTAAAGTTTTGCGAGGCCATTAAAAATAAATCATAATAAAATCAATTTTAAAAAATCAGAAAAACAGGATTCTTCGTTTAAGTATTGCTTTCATAAGTATTATCTCTTGGGGGATTCTTATGCAAAGTTGCAATAACGATGTTATTTCAAAAATGGAAACAGTGAAATTTGACATTCCTAAAGAGTATGACGAAGTAGGAATATTGCATAACGAAGGGTTAGAGTATATTTTTGAAGAAATCAAGGCTCAAGGCATCGAATACGCAAAAAATCCACGGCTAAAAGGCCGTCCTTTTATAGAAAACAAAGATGAATTTATAAAACAGGCAACGCTTGATTTTTGTAACCAACACGAAAAGTTGCGGAAACATACTGATCTTGTATGAGCACATTGAAAAATAACATCCCCTTGAAATCTTCAGGCACAGTAACTAATAATGCTGCTGTACAACAATTGCTTAATGAAATTACGTCTGTTCTTGGTAATGAATTTAAGGAGAATGAATTGCCCCGATTAAAAATGCAATTGGATATAATTAATCAGAAAGCGGCAAAAACGCTTTCCGAGACAGACGCCGCTGTAATATATTGTACGACAAGTACCGGTTATCATTCCTATCAATATTGGATGAATAATCATATAAAATGGTATTTTGCATTGAATTATCCTGAAATTCTTGAACAATACAGCAATGAAGAACTGAATCAACTTCAACTAAAAAATGGTAAAATAAAGACAAAAGGATGGTGGGATGATGTATGGAGCACTGCAGAAAGTTGGTGGAATTCAGCATCTAGTGCAATAAAAAATTGGTGGAATAATGGCGGAAGAGAAGTTGTTGCTGCGGATGCTGGAGGAGCTACTGGTGGTGCAATGGGTGGAGCCGTAGTCGCTGTGTCCACAGCCACCGTAGGTTGGGGTGCGATCCCCGTAGGTGCTGTTGCGGGAGGTGTATATGAATCTGCTAGTGAAACTATAACTATCTGGATATTAGAATGATGAAATATATAAAACCATTATTGATAATGATGATTATTTATCCACTCATATTATGGATATTTGATCTTGTCTTTAGTCGAGAACTACAGATATTGCATTATATTTTGTCTGGCTTGTTGGTTGGAATTTTATTCGTGATTATACTTTATTTTCAGGATAAAAGAAAAGAAAAAAGGAGAACGAAGGAAAGATAAGATTTTAATAACTACAGGTTGCCGGAAAAAATTATGCCGGCAACCTGTAGTTAATTCCATATTATGTATTGCGCTTATATTATCTATTCGCTATTGTTCTTCGTTTCTTTTATCACTGTGGGATCAGAAAAGGAACCCGGCAAAAGCCTTTCAAGGCATTTTGAAGTAAAGGCACTTGCAAATTAGGAAATCAAAAAGTTTTGCTGAAACAGTTAAAAAAGCAGGTCATGAGAGCGTTTAAATATATAGTTTTTATTTTACTTGCAAGGTGTATTGTGTTTGTTTTATTCGTGATCTTTACGTTAATTGTCTCTTGTAAAAGTCATCAATCAAAAGAAAACACAGTAACTACAGATTTTTACTCTGTTCTTGAAATTCCGGACTCACTGCTTACAGCAGAGCAAGATTCGTTGAAAAGGGAACTTGTTGATGTCATGATCAACGATTTGGAATACAAAGAGGATAAAGTTGTTTTTCTACTGACAAAAGAAGAGTTCGTAAAAAAAAGTTTTGCTCCTGAATATTATGATATTACCGTTAATAATATCAAGATAGATAATAAAATAAGAAAGACATCGGACAGCAGTGATTGGGAAAAATTAATTAATGACAAAATTCAAGAATATAAAAATGAGCCCCCAGAGAAAGAACAATGTGAGAAAAATGATTCCGAACAAGATTTGCTTGCCGGAACGTACTTGGAGCTGCAAAAATTCACACAGAAACCGGACAGTCTCCTTACTGATGAGGAAAAGGTTAAACGGGATAAGTTGTTTAACCTGATTTTAGAAAAAGTCACTGTCAAAGATAATCAGTTTTATAGTTCTGCTACTCCCAAGGATTTTATCGACAAAGGCCTCTCACAATATTATTACGATATTTTAGAAAAATCGCTTAGGGAATCGAATCAATGGGTAAAAGATGAAAATATAACTAATCTAGATTCAATGGTTCAAAGTTCTAAAATATCCTTTTTAAAAAAGGAATGAATTTACCACCCTTCGCTGCTGTACGATTGTAGTTCGTGGAAAGATAAGAAAAGAATGGCCTCCTCACACAAAAGATTCGAGCAACAGCGAGGTTAACAAACCTCGTTCAATGAATTTTTAAAGTGGCTGGTTGATTACGGAATCGCAGGGCTTTGCCTGACCGTTTTATTGATTGCTGTACCGTTATATGATTCGAGGAAAGACCTTGAAGAATATTTAAGTATTCTCTAATTTAAATTATGTAATAACTTAAAAATCAAATTGTATGAAAAAAAATCTTTTATTACATTCAACCGTACTTCTCGGATGTATTTTACCTTTTGGAAGCATTTTAGGCCCATTGTTTTTTAAAACAGATAATCCGGACTTATCGAATAATAGAAAATTTATATTAAGATTTCAGATATTATGGACAATTCTATTTTTTGTTACGGGTGTATTCATTTGGTTACATCAAATACAATTGTTAGTTTCTGGTATGAGTTTAGATGATTTCTGGTTGAAAATCTGGGGAGTTGTGTACCTATTATTTGCCTTTATTTACCCGATCATCAGCATAGTGATTATTTTTTCGAAAAAGTCTCAAGGCCTATTATGTTATCCCCGAATAGGAAAATAAGTACTTCTGTCAATAGTATCGATAAGGAGTTAAAGGAGTTTATTGAGAAACCCGATAGCTTGTTGACTCAAGAGCAGATTATAAAAAGAGAAAAGCTGTTTAATCTGATTTTAGAAGAAGTCACTGTCAAAGATAATCAGTTTTATAGTTCTGCTACTCCCACGGATTTTATCGACAAAGGCCTCTCACAATATTATTACGATATTTTAGAAAAGTCGCTTTCGGAAACGAATCAATAGGTTAAAGCGGCCTAAGTACATCGTGGTAAACTGAAATAATGGAACAAAATCAAAAGAATCTAACATTAATGAATTCTATAAACATTTAAATTTACAAGCAAATGAAAAAATTAGCAATTCTTGCAATTGTAATTATTCTGCCATTAGTTGTGACAATGGCTCAGGATAAATCTGGCGATATCAGGCGGCTGATGGCCGTGATGCAAATGGACAAAACCGTAGATAATATGATGAATAGTATGCAAAACGCCATGAAACAACAGGCGACAATGCAAATACAGGGTGATTCGGCAAAAGAAAAATCGAGAGAAGAAATAATTGAGAAATCTATGGATTTCATAATGACCGAAATGACAGCGATAACGAAAAAAATGATCGATGAAGATCTTCCCACAGTGTATGAAAAGTTCTTCACCCACGGAGAGATCAAGGATTTAATCCAGTTTTACGAATCTCCAACAGGAAAAAAGTTATTGGAAATAACACCGGAAATGAGTGTTGAAATAATGAGTCTATTGACAACCAAATACATGCCAACCCTCAATCAAAAGATGAAGGAATTAATGTCTGAATTAACTCTGGGATCAAAACAATAAGCTAATTCAAAAAAGAAATGAAATGAAAGAAAACAATAAAATAGATATATTTTTTATTCTGGTTGTTCTTATTATTGCTATATTTTCAGCATGGGGGGATATTACAGCTTTGCTAATAGGAATAAGTTTTACAGGAATTCCCTTGTTTAATATCTTAATAAAAAACAAAAATGTAAGGCGCATAATAGGTGGAATATATGTTGTTTTTCAAATACTAGTTATATTTTATTTTTCATCGAAATGAATCTATGTATAAAAGTATAGTGGTAAATTTGTAATAAACCGGCAATGGAGTTCGTTTTGTTCTAGAATACAAATTAGCACTATATATCAATTCACTTAATAACAATTAAAAAAAATGAACATGAAAAAGTTATTTTTTATAGCGATATTATTAGCGCAGTGGACTGTCTCTTACAGCCAGGATAAGGTATCGATTTACGAATCGGGAGAGCCTGTAAGAGACTATGAAACGAATTTTAAAAACCTTATCAATAACTGGACGCCAAAGAATGTGACCAATGCCGGTGAATATGATTTGTTGGAATGTTCATTTGTCGAAACCCTCGACGATTCTACCCGATATAAATTTTACCGTAACTATTTTTCCGGTGAAGAAGCACTTTATAGTTCCATACTCGGCCGTGATGGAGGCGACAGCAAGGGAAAAATACATGAGCTTTATATCAGACCGGGTTATCTTTATGCTGAATTGTATGACACGAGAGGAATGACCCCGGAACAAAAAACGTTATTATCGGAAGATTTCAGGAAAGAAGCGCGTAACCTGTTTGAATCCGAAATGGATATCGAAACGATGCAACTTAATCATTATTATTATAAATACGAGCAAATAGACACAATCGTAAAGTCTTCCCAAGGTTTTGATATTTCTGGTATAGAAAGGAGTTATAAGGGTTTTGAAGCAGCGTCTCCCGATACGATATCACAAAAGTATATTGATTATGCTCTCAATGAAATAGAGGACAAAAAGGAATTGGATACAACCGAAAGGCGAAAACTATTATTGGAAGAAATACTCATTAGAAAAACAAGCAGTCAATTATTCTTTAATGAACAAGTAGGTATAGGCGACAGAGTATATGTAATTAAATTTCAATATAACGGCAGGATATATAATAACTATGTGATATGTAGCGCTAAAAGTAAAAAAGTTGTGATGGATTATTTTTTTAAGAATATAACTTTATGAAAAAAATTATCGGATTGATTGCATGGCTTGTTGTCGTATGCTTATGTGCCCAGAACGAAGTGAATTACAACGAATCGAAAGTTCCTGCGTATATCCTTCCTGACCTTTTGGAAGGTAATAACGGGGAGAAGATCACGAGTATAGAACAGTGGGAAAAGCAGAGAAGGCCGGAATTGCTGGAGTTATTTGCTTCCCAAGTATATGGACAAACTCCTGACGCGAAGATAGATGTTACTTACGAACTCCTGACGGAAGATCCCAATGTGATGGACGGCAAAGCAACCGGCAAGCAGGTGAAATTTACTTTTTCGAACGGAAATAAAAAAATCGAAGCTATTTTATTGATGTACATCCCCAATAAACCGACGGGTAAAGTGCCTGTTTTTGTAGGATACAATTTCAAGGGAAACCATAGCACTACCTTAGATACGACGATCCTTTATTCCCCGGTTTTCCAGTTGGTGAAAGAGCCGGATCATCCGGATTGGGAAAGAGGGATCCAATCAAACCGGTGGTGCTACGATAAGATCATCGACCGGGGATATGCCGTGGCAACGATGTGCTATCACGATATTTTCCCCGATAAACCGGAATTAAAAGATCATAGTATTATCTCCCTTTTTCCGGGATATCCTGAAACCATAGCTCCCGGCGAATGGCAGGCTATCGGTGCCTGGGCATGGGGATCGAGCCGGATCGTCGATTTTCTGGAAACACAGGAGAAGATAGACAGCGATAAAATAGCCATCATGGGACATTCCCGGCAAGGGAAGGCGGCGTTGTGGGCCGGAGCCCGGGACGAACGCTTTCGGATTGTCATATCCAATGATTCCGGCTGCGGAGGTGCTGCGCTTTTCCGGAGAAAATTCGGGGAAACTATTGCTGTTATCAATAAAAATTTCCCCCATTGGTTCTGTGAAAATTTCCGCCAATACAACGACCGGGATGAAATGTTACCTGTAGACCAGCATCAGCTTATCGCTTTGATAGCGCCCAGAAAAGTGTATGTGGCAAGCGCCGAAGAAGATCTTTGGGCAGACCCTCGAGGTGAATTTTTATCTGCATACCATGCAGGACCGGTATATCGTCTCTACGGATTGACAGCCATCGACTCTGACAAGATACCGCAATTGCATAAACCGATCATGGAAGACATCGGTTACCATATAAGAGCCGGGGAACATGATGTGACGGAATATGACTGGGAGTGTTATCTGGATTTTGCCGATAAGCATTTCAAGAATTGACGGTTCTTCTTTGAATATTAAAGTAACGGGAGGCTAACCAGTGTTTGTACATTGGATCCAAAAACTGTAGCTGGCTCTGCATATCATCAATGATATCCAATTCAATAAGGCGTTTTTTCAGTTGAATAACATTCGCCGAAGTACCCAGGTGGTACTTGGCTAAAGTGGCTTTCGAAGTTAACTGACTTTCGTTATTCAATATCGCTTCCAGCAATGACAATTGTCTCTTACTCAACGAATCCGTCACATTCACAAAAAGCAGGCTGAGTTGGTTGATAATATCTTCGAATGCGTTATCCACAATTTCAGTAGTAGATCGTTTCCCGGTTCTGAACCATACCTGCTGAGCCAACTGTTGCACATAATAAGAATGATTGTCGGCTAAAACAGCGATCCGTTCGGCCTCAGCCGGTGAAATCTCCTTTTTCGTGTCAGCAAAACGTTTTTGAATAAACGAGACCCAGTCCGCCGTCGGTATCTTTTCTAAAAACATAATATCACCGAATTTGTAAAAAGGCATCGCATAATTCGAAAACACATCCAATAACATATGCTGCTTACTACCATATAAACAATAGGCAGTTTTCTGATGTGTCTGCCAATGCGCCCGCAATTTCCGTTGAAAAGCACCGGGATGCTCAAATAACGCAATATTTTGGAATTCATCGATGCAAATGATAATATTCAAATCCTTTTTTATAGCGATATTTTCTGCCAGATTAAGGATATCATCAGGACTTTTCTGCAATTGTTCCCAACCAATAGAAAAAGATATTGTACTTTGTTTATCGGGAGAAAACGATATCTGAGGTATCAACTGCTTCAAAAAGAACCGTGTATTTTTTACCAGATCGTCCCACCCTGAAGAGGTCGCTCTCAACACTTCGTTTGCCAGTAACAGGTAAAATTCGTATTCACTCCGAATATTAAAAATATCCAGATGTACGATCTTCAGTTTTTTATTCTCCTTTGTTGCAGACAAAGATGCAAGTCTCACCAAAGAAGTTTTTCCCCAACGGCGCGGCGAAATAATAATAGTATTAACCCGTGAATTAAAATTATTTTTTAGCCTGACTATTTCTTTCTCCCTATCCGTGAAATCAATTTCCTGAGGTAATTTTCCATAAGCGAACGGTGTGTTCATAATTCTCTCTTTTTTCAGCAAAGATAAGTTATATTTTTGCAACTTACAAATATATAACTTACAAAAAAGCAACTTATCAATTTGTAACTTTTGTCGAAAAATGATATCGTGCCAGATTACGTCCCGGGACTTGTTTGAATTTTGCGACAAACATCCCAAAATTAATTTATTTTTGATTAACTTCGTCGCTGTAATTCATTTCCAACAACTCTAAAGGGGAGTTTATTCTTTCTCTGGCAGAAAGATGGTCTTTCCCTTGGTTGCCAGGTTTAAATCAAACTCATTCCCTAATTTTCAACAGAAAAATGAAACTTATTTCTCCGATTATTCTTCTGTCGTTTGTTTTATTGGGCTGCACAGCCACAGCAGAAAAACAACCTACCGGTTATGTGAACCCTTTTTTAGGGACAGCCACGCTGTGGGAACCGGAAGACCTGGGATATGTACGCACCTGGAAAGAGCGCACCTGGGGGGCCGAGGTCTTTCCGGGCAGCTCCCTGCCCAATGCCATGGTACAGTTGAGCCCTGTCACCCAGTTCCGGAGCGGAGCGGGCTATCAGTACGAAGACACAGTGATCTACGGTTTCTCCCACACCAACAAAGGGCACTGGAACCTGTTGCATATTCCCCTGCTGCCGGTCACCGGAGAGGTCACGCCAGGAAATTATGCCTCCACCTTCAGTCATGATAACGAATCGGCGCATCCGGGGTACTACCAGGTATTTCTCGAAACATACGGCATCGACGTGGAGCTGACCAGCACGCTGCGTTGCGGATTTCACCGGTATACTTATCCCAACGGAGCGGATAAAAAACTGATTGCCGATATGACCCGCTCCAATAACCGGGTAAAAGATTGGCATATCCAAAAGGTGGACGAACACGTGTTTTCCGGTTTCCAGGATGCCGAAGGAAAGATGTATTTCTATGCGGTCTCCAACTATCCGATAGAGGATATCCGGCAACTGAAAGATGACCGGCATGAAGTCTCTTTGGTGGACTTCGCCGAGAGTGAAAACGGCGGGATGCCGGGTAAGAACGAAAAAGACAAAGGAAACGAGAAAAACGAACCGCTGGAACTCAGGATAGGATTCTCCTTCGTCAGCATCGAAAATGCGAAGATGAACCTGGAAGAGGAGATGCTGGATAAGAGTTTCCATCAGGTACGTCAGGAGGCCGACCAGGAATGGAACAGGTTGCTGTCGAAAATAAAAGTATCGGGCGGTACCGGGCGCGAAAAAGGCATCTTCTATTCTACCCTCTACCGCTCATTCCTATGGCCTGCCCTGCGCAGCGATATAAACGGAGATTTTACGGATGAGAGAGGAGAAGTCGTCAATAAAGGATTCCGTTACTATACCAACCCTTCGTTCTGGGATGACTACCGCAACAAATTGGTACTGCTGGGTCTGTTGTCACCCGATGTTACTGCAGATATCATCCAATCGATCACCGACAAAGGGGAGAAAAGAGGGGGATATATGCCTACCTTCTTTCACGGCGACCATGCCTCGGTGTTTGTGGCGGGAAGCTACCTGCGCGGCATCACCGATTTCGACCTGGAACGCGCCTACACGTTGCTGCTGAAGAATGCTACCGTGCCCGGCCGCGGCGGCAGGCCCTATCTGGACGAATATATCGAAAGGGGCTGGATCGCAGAGAAAGATACGACCAACGTACCTACATGGGATGAATACAAGGCGGCAGTCACCAAAACAGTGGAATATGCGTATGATGATTATGCGACAGCTCTGATCGCCAAGGAACTGGGCGACCAAGAGAATTACCGGTTGCTGATGGAACGCTCCGGCAATTACAAGAACCTGTTTGATCCCTCTACCGGCTTCTGGCGCGGGAAGATCGACAATGGTGAGTGGATCGCGGATTTCGACCCTTACTACCCCTATTTCGCTTACATGTACCGGGAAGCAAACGCCTGGCAATCGCTCTTCTTCGCCCCGCACGACCCGGAAGGGATGATCGCATTGTACCCTGACCACCAGGCGGTGGAACAGAAGCTCGACTCACTCTTTACCGAACCCTGGAGGGGATATGAAGCGCACAATATGACCGGCTTTATGGGTAATTACTGTCACGGTAACCAACCCTCCCACTCGATACCCTACACCTATTACTTTATCGACAGGCAGGAGAAAGCGCAATGCGTGCTCGACAGTATCATGGATCGGTTCTACGATATGGGAGCCGAAAAGCTGGCTTACGCGGGCATGGACGACGCGGGCGAGATGTCGGCATGGTATGTGTTCAACGCCATCGGGCTATATACCTATTCACCGGCCGATCCGGAATATATCATCTCGGTTCCCCTGTTCGACGAAGTAAAATTTTCTTTGGGTGAAGGCAGAGAATTTACCATCAGGAAGGAGGGCAACGGAAAGAAAATCCGACAGATCAGATACGGCAACGAAACCATAGACGGATGGTTTATTCAACACGACCAACTGGCACAGGGCAAAGAACTGATAATAACTACTACTGAATAGTAAAATAACGGGTTGCTAATAACCCCCTCTTATTCCAATTCTTTCCGCCAATAATGCATGGCAGGCAGGGTTTCACCGAATCCGAGACTTTGATACAAATATTGGGCAGAGAGATTATCCTTGCGTACTTCCAGCGTGATGCGACTGCATCCTCTTTCCCTGCCGATCGCAATGACCGCCTCAAGTAATTGTCGTCCGATCCCCTTGCGGCGGTAACCGGGCAGAACGATCAGATCATGAATATTGATCATCGGACGGACAGTAAACGTCGAGAAATTCTCAAAAGCGACCAACAGCCCACACACAGTCCGACCTGTTTCGGCCAACAGGACAATAGAAGCAGGATGCCGTCTCAACCCGTTCGTTAACTCTATCTGAGCGGTTACCGATAAAAACTCTCCGCCTCCCATTTTATCTCCGATATAGGCGTTGATTAAATCGGCAATCCCTTTCGTGTGAGCAGGATTCGTGTAATCGCATATTCTTATATTCACTTCGGTCATATTGAATAGTGATGAAATTGGATTTAGTATTATAACTTTTTGAGAATGATTGTTTTTGCCTGGAAATCGTTTGCCTTCTTCGCGATCAGAAGCATTTCGTTCCATTTGTCGACCGGTATATAAGACTTTTCATATATCTTATTTGCCGACACGAACAACTTGTTTCCTTCGAGCCTATAACCGGAGTGGAATCCGCCGAAATCGTTTGAATATACAGAAGGCAGTACATCTAACCCCTCAACGGTATATCCTTCGGGGATCTCTATCCCAATCTCATAATCCAAATGCATGGCAGTGGGGTATAAGTCTCATATCCGGGAGAAGAAGCTTTTACACCCTTTACCCTGATTTTGGTTATCTCGGAATTCATATCATAAAACCGATAGAAAGTAACCGGTCGGATATTTTTAACACACGAATAGGTAACATCCTGATTCTCTTTTATAACAACCTTATTATTCTCCATCATATAGGTATATGTGGATTGCTGATCACTGATGATCATATTGTCATCGTCGTTTTGAGATAAAAGGGAAACGGGTAAGAAAGAGATTAACAACAGAAAAAAATACTTCATAGTCATAAGACCCAAATAGAACGATTCATAAAATAATTGAAATAAACATCAGGACACCACAAAAATAATAAATTAACTTCAATTATATTTCTTTACACAGTAAAAATACAACAAAAAAATCCCAAATAATTATTATACTTTAGCTGATTCTGCCTCCATTCATATCGGTTTCTTATGTAACTTTACCGCCACAATATTTATTTAACAATAGAATCAGTATATGAAGCAATTTCTGCTCTTTACATTGAGTTGTGTAATGGTAACCGCAAGCCTGCAGGCACAACAACTCAAAGGTATTATTGTCAATAAAAAAGGAGAACCTATCCCGAATTCAACCGTGTATATTCACGAAATTGCCAAAGGAATTGCTGCCGACAATCTCGGCGAGTTTCAAACCGGCCTTGCACCGGGCACGTATACCTGTGAATTTCGTTCCCTCGGCTACGAGAGTATCAGGAAAAATATTGTAATGGGAGAGAAAAACCAGACTGTCCGTGTGGAACTTCAGGAAACATCGTATATGTTGAAAGAGGTGGTGGTTTACGCCACTGCCAGCGACGAGGATCCGGCCTGGCGCATCATGCGGAAAGCCATTGCCCACGCCCCTTATTACCGTTACCAGATAAAGGAATACACATCAGAAGCCTATATAAAGGGAAGTTTAACCATCGATAAGATCCCGGGAATTTTCAAACGCGCCATGAAAGTCAACGACAACAGTTTCGACTTCAACTCCCTTATAGGAAAACCGTTAGTGATGGAGTCAAAAAGCGATATCCGTTTTATATCGCCTGAAACTTACCAACAAAATGTAGTTGCACTGAAAAGCTCCATTCCCAAAGAATTCAATGCGGACAAAGGATTGAGTATCATGACTTCGAGTATCTACAACGCTGAACTGAACGGGAGGATCTCCCCGCTCGCTCCCGGAGCATTCAGATTTTATGCGTTCAAACTTGAAAATGTAGATTATAAACCCGACCATATTATAAACAAGATCAGAGTGACGCCCCGGAAGAAAAATCCTAACCTGTTTTCGGGCCATATCTACATTTTGGAAAACACATGGAACGTATATATTGCCGATCTCGTCGCAAGCGAACTGGGCACTACCATGCATTACCGCATCAACTACCATCAGGTGCAGCCTTCGGTCTATTTGCCCACTACCTATGATGTTACTCTTACAATAAATACGATGGGCGTAAAAGGATCGGGGAAATACTACGCATCGATGAAATACAATTCGGTTCAGGTAGATAAAACAAGGAATCCTGCGGCCGTGAATGAAACAGCATTGCCGGACGAACCTGACGAACAAAAAATATCACCCAGGCAACAAAAAATATCGGATGAATTGGACAGACTGGCTCAAAAGGAAGAACTCTCTACCAAGGAAGCCTATAAAATGTCGAAACTGATGAGCCGGATGGTTGAACCGGAAGAGGTAAAAGAACAACGGGAATCGCTTGAGATAAAAGATATTGAAAATGTAAAAATGGAAGTGGACACACTGGCATGGAAGAGAGATTCAACCTTTTGGACAAGTGTGCGTGAATTGCCGCTTCGGGAAGATGAGTTGAGAAGTTATCAGGTGAGGGATTCCCTGTCGGGTAACGACTCTATTACGGAAACAGACGGAGGTAGAAATGAGGTAGTATTATCGATTGAAGAAAACCCGAAAACCGTATTCGGAAAAGTCACACAGGGAGGCGTATGGAAAATGACCCGGAATCTTTCGCTTCGTTACGGCGGATTAATGGGTACATTGAAAGAGTACAATTTTACAGACGGATTTTGGCTGGGACAAACACTTTCCTTTAATTATGCCATCGACAAAAACCGGAATTTCTCCGTTTCCCCGTCTTTGTATTATGCCACGGCACGAAAACAATGGTTGTGGCATGTATCCACTTCGTTGAATTATGCGCCCATGTCCCTCGGGCGGTTTTATCTTTCCGCAGGACATATTTCACGCGATGTGAACAGTGAAAACGGCGAGTCGAGACTGATGAACACCCTTACAGCCCTCGATCTGGGACAGAATTTTATCCGGTTTTACGACAGCCGGTACGTCAGAGCCGACCATAACATCGATATTGCCAACGGACTGCATTTGTACACCGGTGCGGAAATAGATAAACGGTCGGCCCTGCGTAACCGTACCTCGTTTAATTTTATCGGCAAGGAAATTCCCGGGAATATTCCTTCCGATGCCACTTTATATCCCAGCCATACGGCCGCAAATATCACGCTGGAACTGTCCTACACCCCGCGTTACCGTTACCGGGTAAGAGACGGCAGGAAATGGTACGTTTCAACCAAATATCCTACTTTTTCGGTTTTATACAAAAAGGGAGTCAATCTTTTTGCCGACAATCCGGCGCCGTTGTATGACCGGATTTCTTCTTCGGTTTCTCAAACTATTAAAGTCTCCCCTTTCGAAGAGATCGATTACCTGTTTTCAGGCGGCACCTTTTTATCGTCCGACAGGTTATATATGAATGATCTCAAATATTTCAGGAATAACCAGATGCTGTTTACCGCGTCCGATTTTAACCGGAGTTTCAACCTGCTGGAACCTTATACCGCTTCCGGAAAATGGTGGATGGAAGGGCATCTGAATGTTCAGTCGCAATATCTCTTTTTGAAAAACCTGCCTTTCCTGCAACGTTTTTCATTCGATGAAGCGGTTCATTTACATGGGCTGTCCACCGGGAACAGGAAATTTTATCTGGAAGGCGGCTATTCCGTGGGGTTTATGGGTGTAGGCAGGGCAGGGATTTTCACCGGTTTTGCCGATAAAAGATTCGACCGTTTCGGAGTAAGGGTAAGCTATCCGCTTTGGAATATTATGGAAAAGCCGTTTAAATAAATTGTTGCCGGATATTTCAACTGATCCTGCCCCACTCGTAGCGGTTTCCGCCCAAACGGTCCAATTGTTGTTTTAATACCAGGTGTTCCGGCTGTTCCAGTTTGGGGTCTTTTCCGATCAGATCTTCTGCGATCTCGCGGGCACGAAAGAGGATGTTGTTATCCTTTACCAGATCGGCGATCTTCAGGTCGAAAGGAATACCGCTCTGCTGGGTTCCTTCCAGGTCGCCCGGACCACGCAGCTTCAGGTCGGCTTCAGCAATGACGAACCCATCGTTGCTCCCGGTCATGATCTCCATCCGCTTACGGGTATCGGAGGAGATTTCATAGGGTGTGATCAGGACGCAATAGGACTGGTCGGCTCCCCGCCCTACCCGTCCCCGCAACTGGTGCAACTGGGAGAGCCCGAACCGTTGCGCGCTCTCGATCACCATCACGCTCGCATTAGGCACGTTCACCCCCACCTCGATCACCGTCGTGGATACCATGATCTGTGCTTCATTGACCACAAACTGCCGCATCACCTCGTCCTTTTCGGCCGGCTTCATCCGTCCGTGCATCTTGCAAACGGTAAATTCAGGGAAAGCCTCTTTGATGTGCAGGTACCCTTCCTCTAAGTTCTTCAGATCGAGTTTTTCGCTCTCTTCGATCAGTGGGTAGACGATATAGGCCTGTCGTCCTGCGTGGATCTGCTCGCGGATGAACTGATAAAGCGCTCCCCGTTTCTTATCGTACCGGTGGAGCGTCTGCACCGGTTTCCTTCCCGGCGGCAGTTCGTCGATCACCGAAACATCCAGGTCGCCGTAAACCGTCATGGCCAGCGTGCGGGGAATGGGCGTGGCGGTCATCACCAGCACATGGGGCGGTTGATTGTTTTTTGTCCATAATTTAGCCCGTTGCACCACCCCGAAGCGATGTTGCTCATCGATCACTACAAAACCGAGGTTATGGAACTGCACCGTGTCCTCAATCAGGGCATGGGTTCCGATCAGGATATCGATCTCACCCGCCTGCAGGCCGGCATGGATCTCCTCCCGCACCTTCTTCTTCGTAGAACCGGTCAGCAATTCCACCCTCAGATTCATTCCCAAAAGCATCTCCCTGAACGTCTCGAGATGTTGTGACGCCAGGATCTCGGTCGGCGCCATCAGGCAGGACTGGTAACCGTTATCGAGCGCTATCAGCATGCACATGATCGCCACCAGCGTCTTGCCGCTACCCACATCTCCCTGTAGCAGACGGTTCATCTGTTTTCCCGACGCGGTATCTTTCCTGATTTCCCTGATCACCTGTTTCTGCGCGTTGGTCAGCGGGAACGGAAGTTTTTGCCTGTAAAATGAATGGAGATGATCTCCCACTCTCCTGAAGATAAACCCGTTCAGCTTCCCCTTCCTTTCCGATGCATAACGGACAATATTGAGCTGGATATAAAAAAGTTCTTCAAACTTCAGGCGAAACTCCGCATTCCGGAGCAGGGGGGCTATCTTCGGGAAATGGATGTTCTCCACCGCATCATGGAAGGGCATCAACTTTGCCTCCTTCACTACATCGGGCGAAAGTGTTTCCGGAAGCCGTTCTTTGATCAGTCCGAAAGCATTCTCGATAATCTTCTGCATTGCCCTGGAGTTGAGATAATGGTTCTTCATCTTCTCCGTGGTATTGTACATCGCCATCAGCCCTTCGGGGCGATCCGACTCATTCATAAAAGGATCGATATCGGGATGGGCGATATTCCACTTGCCGTTGAACAGAGTGGGCTTACCGAATACCACATATTCCTGATTGAGTTTGTACTTTCCTTCGATAAAACGTATCCCCTGGAACCAGATCAGGTCTATGAAACCGGTCCCGTCGGTAAAGTGCGCCACCAGCCGTCTGCGCCGCCCCTCTCCAAAGGATTCGAACGCGGTGATTTTCCCTTTCAACTGGATATACGCCATCGAGTTATCGATCTCATGGATATAATAGATCCTGCTCCTGTCGATATAGCGGTAGGGATACCACCTCAGCAGGTCACCGACCGTAAAGAGACCTATTTCCTTATTGAGGATCTCCGCCCTTTTGGGGCCAACGCCGGGAACGAATTGTATGTCGGTCTGAAGGATATTCATTCTGGATACGAAATTTGTATAGACTCAATTTACCTGTTGTTACCCTGCAGCACCCATTTCCAAACCGGAACGACTTGTATCTGTCTTCCGTTTCTCTCTATGGTTCTTTCTTCATCATGGGTAATCATCAGCAAATTATTGCCCTTTAACTCATCGGCCGGGGTTTCAGATTGCAATGGTAGATTTTTGAAGTCCGTCAGCTCGGCAAAGCTGAAAGGCAACATGGTGATTTGTAAATATCGTCCGGTAAGCGCCGTACCCAACATATTATTTTTACTTTACTGCACAAAAATAGTGTTTTTTATGCAGTACAGCATTTCTATTGCAAATTTTTTATTGTTTTTCCGGATTATGAGGACGATCATACGGCAAACTGAGTTTTAATCTGGCTTTTTACCCACAATATAAAGTGCAGGCATTCTTTGAACAGAATACCTGCACTGCTTAGACAGAGATTAGAAATTCGCTTTACGCTTCTTTACTTCATCTATTAACTTTGAAAAGGATTTACCTCTTTTACGTTTTTCATGTTCCGAAGTAGAAAAGTGCCATGCTTCCCGTCGAAGTTTCAGATAGCTCTCATAAACTTTATGGTCTACTATTCCGCTGTTTACCGCTTCTAAAACGGCACAACCGGGTTCGTTGATATGCTCGCAATCCTTGAAACGACACGATTTTGCATAGTCGGAAATTTCAAATATTTCTACAGGTGAATCGGGATTGTCCATAGCCAAGCCAAATTCCCGAACGCCCGGAGTGTCGATTAAAACACCTGAACAATCCATCAAGACCATTTCCCGGCGGGTCGAGGTGTGCCGCCCTTTTCCCGTGGACAGGCTTATATCGGACGTGAGCAATACCGATTTTTCGCAAAGCGCATTAACCAGAGAACTTTTCCCGACACCCGAAGAACCGACAAACACGACCGTCTCACCTTCCGATATAGATTCCCGTAGTCGGAGAATAGTTTCGGGGTGATGGACACTTGTGATAAATACAGGCATTTGACGGACAACATGTTTGATTACTTCATCTATTCTCTGTTTATCAAAACCTAAGTCGGCTTTATTGAGTACCAATACAGGTTTGATGTTTGCTTCCAAAATCTGAACCATGAAACGCTCAGCCCTGCGAACATTGAAATTATTATCAAGGCTTTGTACAATAAATGCCTTATCGACATAAGAAGCAATGACTTGCTTATTGGCAACTGTTCCGCTTTTCTTGCGATACAATATCCGTTCACGGGGTAACATATCAACTATAATCCCTTTATTTTCATCGAATGGTTGAAAAATAACCCAATCACCCGTGCAGGGTAATTCAAAATCCGATTTCCCATACATCATATTTCCCGTTAGTTCACACTGAAACAGTCCTTTTTCGGAAACGATCTCGTAGCATGTCCGGTGTACAATGGATATACGACCATGAGTAAGGGCACTATGCGTTGATTCTTGTTTTAGTTGGTTTAACTTATCATTCCAACCATACGTATTTAAGTTAATCATTATCTTAATATATAGCATACACGTGAAGGCATAACAATGCTTTCGTCATTGCACGCAGGTTAAAACTGAAATTATAGTAATATAGAAACTACTCTCGAAAAGGGTTATCCGAGAGCAAACGAAAGGACAATCTGTACAGACCATACAGATTGTTTACAACACCAAATCCGATTTATGTAAAGTCTTTAACATATTGCAAAGATACATCATATTTTATTGGGTTGAAAATATGTTGTTAATAAAAAATCTATTATTCTTCGCAACAGAGTTATTTGAAGCAATGGAGAACCAAAGCAAACGAATTCCATAGGATACTTTTGAGTATAAATAGTTTTTTTATATATATGATTAAAAACGTGCGAACCTTTTTTATTTGGTTCGCACGTTTTTTTGGCAATCAGTCTCATTGACCGGTATAATTACAAATTACTAAATCAGTAAATCATCAAATCAATAATCTGGTATACTAACATATTAATCACATTAGCACATTAAAAAATTACCAGGCGAAGAGCGGATATTCCCGCATGGTGGCGTTGACTTTTTCGCGAACTGCCGCGATGGTTCCGCGATCTTCCGGGTTCGAAAGCACAGTATCGATCATCTCCACAATCTCTCCCATCAGTTCCTCTTTTGCTCCACGGGTGGTGATGGCAGGTGTACCGAAGCGCAATCCCGATGTCTGGAAAGGAGAGCGGCTGTCGAAAGGCACCATATTTTTGTTGACGGTGATATCGGCTTCCACCAGCACCTTCTCTCCCACTTTACCGGTAAGGTCGGGGAATTTGGTGCGCAAATCCACCAGGATGATGTGGTTGTCCGTTCCTCCGGAGACCACTTTATATCCCTTATCGATGAATGCCTGTGCCATCCGGGCGGCATTCTTCTTCACCTGCGTCTGGTAGGTTTTGTATTCAGGCTGCAGCGCTTCGTAGAATGAGACCGCTTTCGCGGCGATCACATGCTCCAACGGGCCGCCCTGCATACCAGGGAATACCGCAGAATCCAGAAGGGCCGACATCATCTTCACCTCCCCCTTCGGCGTGGTGATACCCCACGGGTTTTCAAAATCTTTCCCCAGCAGGATCACTCCTCCGCGCGGGCCACGCAAGGTTTTATGTGTTGTAGAGGTCACGATATGGGCATATTTCAACGGGTTATCGAGCAATCCGGCGGCGATCAGTCCGGCAGGGTGTGCCATATCGACCATAAAAATAGCGCCGACCTCATCGGCCACCTTGCGGATCCGGGCATAATCCCATTCCCGGGAATAGGCAGATGCTCCGGCAATAATCAGTCTGGGGCTCTCCCGACGGGCGACCTCTTCCAGTTGGTCGTAATCGATCTGCTGATTGTCTTCACGTACATTGTATTCCACGGGCTGGAACATCAGTCCGGAAAAATTGACCGGCGAACCATGCGTCAGGTGACCGCCATGCGACAGGTTCAACCCGAGGAATTTATCACCTGCCTTCAGACAGGCCAGGAATACAGCCGCATTCGCTTGCGCGCCGGAATGAGGCTGCACATTCGCCCATTCGGCGCCGAACAGTTCTTTCAGCCGGTCAATAGCCAGCTGCTCACTCATATCCACCACTTCGCATCCGCCATAATAACGCCTTCCGGGATAGCCTTCGGCATACTTGTTGGTCAGTACCGATCCCATCGACTGCATCACCTGGTCACTTACAAAATTCTCGGAGGCAATCAGTTCGACACCTTTCAACTGCCGCTCACGCTCTTTCCCTATGATCTCTGCGATCTGCCTGTCTTGCTTCATTCAAATAATTTTTTTAAAAAATCAAATGCAAATGTAAGAAGTTTCGATGAAAAATATCCGCTTTTTTATTGGCAATATCTATGCAATCCACTTTTTACGGAACAGAATGAAGCCGAAACAGAATTAACTCACTATATTTGTAATCATAATCTTTTAGTCACCCCGTAAATCATCAAAAAATGAAGAAAACAGTTTTTATAGTCCTCCTGCTTGCCGCCCTGACCATCCAGTCGGCAGAAGCACAGGAATACAATTACATTCATGTCTCAATCGATGCCGGTTTAGTAGCGAACACAAGCCATGACAAAAAGTTTGGCATGGGCGGCACCCTCGGTTGGCTCACCCAGGATAATCTACTTGCATTCAATCCCCGTAATTACATCTCTTTAAGTGTAAAAGCTTTCAACAATCCCTATGGCGAAGGTAAATTTCTTTCCAGTATCATGAACGACGCCAATGATGCATTCAACTACATTATGCCATTGGTGGGCTATCGTTTCACCCAGGAGGGTATTTCCAATGGTTTTTTCGTAGAACCGCGTATCGGGGCGGTATTCGGGTCCAGCTATAACGGAATGGCTTTTTCACCCATAGCCGGTTATGCCGTTCAGCAGTTCAATTTCTCCCTATATTGCGATATGGGTTTCGGTAGTAAAGAGAGCGCCATCCTCAAAAAGAATTTCTTTACACCGGGTATCAGCGTTGCCTACAATATCAGTTTAAATTAAACGCCCCATGAAGAAAGCGCTGATTACCGGAATTACTGGCCAGGACGGTTCCTATCTTGCCGAATTGCTTCTGGAGAAAGGATACGAGGTACACGGCACCCTGAGGCGTTCATCCTCCTTCAATACCGGCAGGATAGAGCATCTTTATCTTGAGGAATGGATCCGCGATATGAAACAGAAGCGGCTCATCGACCTGCACTATGCCGATATGACCGATTCCAGTTCGCTGATCCGTATCATCCAGCATATTCAACCTGATGAGATCTATAATCTGGCGGCGCAGAGCCATGTAAAGGTGAGTTTCGACGTACCCGAATATACGGCAGAAACCGATGCCGTAGGGACCCTCCGTCTGTTGGAAGCGGTGAGGATACTGGGACTGGAAAAAACAACACGCATTTATCAGGCATCGACCTCGGAATTGTTCGGGCTGGTACAGGAAGTGCCTCAAAAAGAAACTACACCATTCTATCCCCGCAGCCCCTACGGGGTAGCGAAACTGTATGGATACTGGATCACCAGAAATTATCGCGAGTCATACGGGATGTTCGCGGTGAATGGCATTTTGTTCAATCATGAGAGCGAACGAAGAGGTGAAACATTTGTCACCCGGAAGATCTCGATGGCGGCTGCCCATATCGCACAAGACCTTCAGGATAAACTGTATATCGGAAACCTGGACGCGAAACGCGACTGGGGTTATGCACCCGATTATGTGGAATGCATGTGGCTCATGCTGCAGCATGAGGTGCCGGAAGACTTCGTGATCGCCACGGGAGAGATGCACAGCGTACGCGAATTCTGTACGCTCTCCTTCGCCGAAGCGGGCATAGCGCTGCGTTGGGAAGGAGAAGGGATCGGCGAAAAAGGGATCGATAGGGCTACCGGACGTGTGTTGGTGGAGGTCGATCCGAAATATTTCCGTCCCGCAGAGGTAGAGCTGTTGTTGGGAGATCCCACCAAAGCCAGAACCCTGTTAGGTTGGAATCCGAACAAAACATCATTCGAAGAACTGGTCCGGCGAATGGTGAGGAGCGATATGGAAATGGTAAGAAAACTCTCCCGGTAAAATGAGGTCTGACTGCGTAATAAATGAATAAGGGACTGATCATGAATAAAAATAGTAAGATATATGTCGCCGGCCATCACGGGCTGGTAGGATCGGCCATCTGGCGAAACCTCGGATCGAAAGGATACGCCAATCTGGTCGGGAAATCCCACGAAGAACTGGATTTACAGGACGCCTCGGCCGTAAAGGCCTTCTTTGACAGGGAAGAACCGGAGTTTGTAATTCTTGCGGCGGCGCACGTGGGAGGAATTATCGCCAACAATATCTACCGGGCCGATTTTATCTACCGTAACCTGCTGATCCAGAATAATGTCATAGGAGAGAGTTTCCGTCACAATGTAAAGAAACTGCTCTTCCTCGGCAGCACCTGTATTTATCCCCGTGAAGCACCGCAGCCCATGGCTGAGGAGGCCCTGCTCACCGGTCCGCTGGAATATACCAATGAACCCTATGCCATTGCCAAGATCGCGGGACTGAAAATGTGCGAAAGTTTCAATATCCAGTACGGCACCAACTATATCGCGGTGATGCCTACCAACCTGTACGGACCGAACGACAATTTCGACCTTGAAAAGAGCCATGTACTCCCCGCCATGATCCGCAAGATCCATCTGGCGAAAGCAATGATGAACGGTGACTGGGACGCTGTCAGGCAAGATCTCACCCAACGTCCGGTAGAAGGAGTTTCCGGCAGCAGCACGCTGCAGGATATTGAAAGCAGGCTCCGTAAGTACGGTATCGGCAAGGAAGAGCTTGAGTTATGGGGAAGCGGGAAGCCGCTGCGGGAATTCCTCTGGAGCGAAGATATGGCCGATGCCTCTGTCTATATCATGGAGAATGTGGATTTTCCGGATCTGGCAAAGGGAAAAACCGAAATCCGGAATTGCCATATCAATATCGGCACCGGAAAAGAGATCAGTATCCGGGATCTGGCCGCACTGATCAAAAAAACAGTCGGTTACACGGGAGAGATCGCTTTCGATACCTCCAGGCCCGACGGCACCATGCGGAAACTGACCGATGTCTCCAAACTGAACGCGCTGGGATGGCGGCACAGCGTCGATATTGAAGAGGGCGTAGAGAAGATGTACGAATGGTACGTGCGGGATCATAATAAGCCTTAGCTAAAAAAATTGCACCGGCTACGGTCCAGACAGTAGAGGAATTCATCTCCAACCTCTAGGAATATGATTTTTTATTCCATATCCTCTATTCATCATTATATGAATTTAACGGGGATTACCACCATTTTACTTGTCCAATGACATATATAAAATGCCGCTTCCATGAAAGAAGATTTCCGCGCCGGATAAATTTTTTTCACCTTGAATTTGTTGTACAAATGAAATTTAAATTACATTTGTAAAGTAAAAACCATTAAAACGACATTACTATGGATCTCAATAGCTATCCATCGGAGCCTTTTCGTATCAAATCGGTAGAACCGGTTAAAATGATCCCTCGCGAAGAACGGGAGAAAGTGATCAGGGAAGCGGGCTTTAACACATTTCTTATCCCGAGTGATGATGTCTATATCGACCTGCTGACCGACAGCGGAACCAACGCAATGAGCGACCGCCAATGGGCTGGCATGATGATGGGCGATGAAGCTTATGCCGGCAGCCGCAATTTCCGCCATCTGGAAGAGACGGTGCGGGATATCTTTGGCTTCAGGCATGTAGTCCCTACCCATCAGGGAAGAGGAGCGGAGAACCTGCTGTCGCAGATCGCCATCAAACCGGGGCAATATGTGCCGGGAAACATGTATTTCACCACTACCCGCTACCACCAGGAGCGCAACGGAGGTATCTTTACCGATATCATCCGCGATGAAGCGCATGATGCTTCCCTGAATATCCCGTTCAAGGGAGATATCGACCTGAACAAACTGCAAAAGCTGATCGATGAAAAAGGGGTGGAAAATATCGCCTATGTATGTCTCGCCGTAACGGTCAATCTGGCCGGCGGGCAACCGGTATCCATGAAAAATATGAAACAGGTGCGGGAATTGACGGCTCGTTATGCCATCAGGGTATTTTATGATGCCACGCGTTGTGTGGAGAATGCCTTTTTCATCAAGGAGCAGGAGAAAGGCTACCGCGACAGATCCATCAAAGAGATTGTACGGGAGATGTTCAGCTATGCCGACGGATGTACTATGAGCGGCAAAAAGGACTGCCTGGTGAACATCGGCGGATTTTTATGTATGAACGACGATGATCTTTTTGCTGAGGCAAAGGAGTTGGTGGTAGTATATGAAGGGATGCCGTCGTACGGCGGAATGGCCGGACGCGATATGGAAGCGATGGCGATCGGCCTGAAGGAATCGCTGCAGTATGAATATATAGAACATCGCGTAAAACAGGTGCGATACCTGGGTGACAGACTGCGGGAGGCAGGCATTCCGATGATCGAACCCACCGGCGGACATGCCGTATTCCTCGATGCCGGACGTTTCTGCCCGCATCTCACGCAGGATCAGTTTCCGGCGCAAAGCCTCGCAGCCAACCTCTATCTGGAGTCGGGCGTACGCAGCATGGAGCGGGGTATCGTTTCTGCCGGACGCGACAAAAATACGGGTGAACACCACCGACCTAAGTTGGAAACGGTACGACTCACCATTCCCCGTCGCGTCTATACTTACCGTCACATGGATCTGGTAGCGGAAGCGGTTCAATCGCTCTACCGGAAAAGAGAGACCATCAAAGGACTCCGCTTTGTATATGAACCGAAGCAACTACGGTTCTTCACTGCCAGGTTCGAAGAGTGCGAGTAATCATAACCGGACCTCACCTTGGAGTGGTGTCAAATCGGGATAGTGATGTTTAATAGTTCTGGTAGGCACCGCTGGCAATATCGTCGAGCCAGTCCTGATGCTCCAGATACCAGCGGACGGTCTTCTCGATACCTTCCTCGAACTGGAGAGAGGGCTCCCATCCGAGTTCGTTCTTTATCTTCGTGGCATCGATGGCGTAACGCAGGTCATGTCCTGCCCGGTCGGTGACGTAGGTGATCAGCTTTTCCGACGTACCTTCCTCCCTGCCCAGCAAGCGGTCTACAGTTTTGATGACCACCCGGATCAGATCGATATTCTTCCATTCGTTAAAACCGCCGATATTATAGGTATCTCCCACCTCTCCCTTGTGAAAGATCAGGTCGATGGCACGCGCGTGATCCTCCACATACAGCCAATCCCTTACATTTTCTCCTTTTCCATACACGGGTAACGGTTTATTCTGACGGATATTATGGATAAATAGCGGGATCAACTTTTCGGGGAACTGGTTGGGTCCGTAATTATTGGAGCAGTTGGAGATAAGGGTAGGCAGGCCGTAAGTGTCGTGATAGGCCCGGACGAAATGATCGGACGCAGCCTTTGAAGCGGAATAAGGGCTATGCGGATCATACCGGGTCTCTTCGGTGAAGAGGGTACCGTCGAACCCGAGAGCTCCGTACACTTCATCGGTAGAAACATGATAAAAGAGTCTGCCGGCGTATGCATCCTGCCAATTCTCTTTTGCCGCCTGTAAAAGGTTAAGGGTTCCCAGCACGTTCGTCTTGGCAAAGGAAAAAGGATCGGTAATCGATCGGTCTACATGGCTTTCTGCGGCCAGATGGATCACATCGGTAATTCCGAAGGTACTGAAAACCTCTTTCATCTTTTCGAAATCGCAGATATCCGCTTTCAGGAACCTGTAATTGGATTTCCCTTCCAGATCTTTCAGATTGGAAAGATTCCCTGCATAGGTCAGATTATCAAGGTTGATGATCTGATAACCGGGATATTGATTGACGAACAGCCGTACTACATGTGAGCCGATAAAGCCGGCGCCGCCTGTGATCAGGATATTTTTCTTTGCCATGATTATAATTACTCTCCCCTGTCGGGGGTACTATTGGATATATTGTAAAACTTATTTGTAATATGATCGCTAGCCGGAAAAAAGTGGATTCCGCCGGTCTTTTTCCGAGACGATGATATCTTCAGGAGGCAATTGCCAGTCGATACCCAGTTGCGGATCGTTCCAAAGGATCGCTCCTTCATGGTCCGGTGCATAATAATTATCACACTTATAGAAGAAAACGGCCTCTTCATCCAGCACTGCATATCCATGGGCGAACCCCCGGGGAACAAAAAGCTGGCGTTTATTCTCTCCGGAGAGCTCCGTCGATACATGGCGCCCGTAAGTAGGAGAATTTTTCCTCATATCCACCGCTACATCCAGCACTCTACCTTTCACCACACGTACCAGTTTGGCCTGTTCATATGGCGGCCTCTGAAAATGCAACCCCCGCACTACGCCGTATCTCGACCGGCTCTCGTTGTCCTGCACGAAAACGGTTTCAGACACTTTTTCTTCAAACTTTTGCTGCGAAAACGACTCAAAAAAGTAGCCGCGCTCATCGCCAAATACTTTCGGCTCAATGATCACGACCCCCTCTATTTCAGTTTCTATAATATTCATACGCACACTTTAGTAAATTAGTACCAATTGGCACCTTACCCCCTTACCACACATGGGGCACATTGAGAATTACCCGAGCAATCCGAGCAAATATTGCCCGTAGGGGTTGTTCTTCATCGACATGCCGATCTCTCTCAGTTGTTCGTCGGTGATCCATCCATTCCGCCAGGAGATTTCCTCGAGGCAGGAGATCTTTAACCCCTGCCGCTTCTCCAGCACCTCAATAAAAGTAGATGCTTCCGAGAGGGAGTCGTGGGTGCCGGTATCGAGCCAGGCAAATCCCCGGCCGAAGAGGAGCATTTGCAACAGCCTTTCGTTCAGGAAAGCCTGATTGACGGAGGTGATCTCCAATTCTCCCCGTGCCGATGGTTTGACCTGCTTCGCGATCTCTACCACCCGGTTAGGATAAAAATAAAGCCCTGTAACCGCCCAATTCGATTTGGGTTCGGAGGGCTTTTCCTCGATACTTAACACCTTTCCATCCGGGTCTAACTCAGCCACGCCATAACGCTGCGGATTAGTCACATTATAACCGAATACGGTAGCTATCGCCTCTCTTTGGGCATCCTCTACCGCTTTACGCAACATGGCGGGGAATCCCTGCCCGTAGAAAATATTATCACCCAGCACCAGACATACGGCCTCATTCCCTATAAACTCCTCACCAATAATAAAAGCCTGTGCCAGTCCGTCGGGAGAGGGTTGTTCGGCATAACTGAAACGCACGCCATAGTCGGATCCGTCCCCGAGCAGCCGCTGAAACCCCGGCAGATCGAGCGGGGTTGAAATTATGAGGATATCCTTGATCCCCGCCAGCATCAGTGCGGAAATAGGATAATAGACCATCGGTTTGTCAAAAATAGGAAGCAGTTGCTTCGATATTCCTTTCGTAATGGGGTATAACCTTGTGCCGGATCCTCCGGCTAAAACGATTCCCTTCATGATTAATCCGGTTTTTCTACAAAGATATAAAAATTTAAACAAATTTTTATTTGCAGCACCTAACAATTGAATGTTTGCGATAAACTAAAAGCGAACAAGCAGGTTTATCCTCTGCGAGCAACTATTTCATCAGATCCGGCCTCAGCCTCCGGGTGCGTTCTACCGCCTGTTCATGGCGCCATTCCTCTATTTTTCGTTCATGTCCCGACAACAACACATCGGGTACTTTCCAGCCTTTGTATTCAGCGGGACGGGTATAGACCGGCGGAGCCAGCAATCCGTCCTGGAACGAATCGGACAGAGCGGACTGTTCATCGCCGATAGCTCCGGGAATGACGCGCACCACGGCATCGGCAATCATGGCGGCAACAAGTTCCCCACCCGTAAGCACAAAATCACCGATGGAGATCTCGCGGGTGATAAGGTGTTCCCTCACCCGGTAGTCAACCCCTTTGTAGTGACCGCAAAGAATAATGATGTTCTCCTTCAGGGAAAGTTCGTTGGCAGTAGACTGGGTGAATTGCTCCCCATCGGGGGTAGTGAAGATCACCTCATCATAGTTCCGTTGTGACTTTAAATAACTGATAGCCCTGTCGACAGGCTCTATCTGCATGACCATACCGGCCTCTCCGCCGAACGGATAATCATCCACCCGCTTGTGTTTATCAAGCGTATGATCACGCAGATTATGCAGTCCGAATTCCACCAATCCTTTTTCCTGAGCCCGCTTCAGAATACTGGTATGAAGGGCCCCTTCAATTATTCCGGGCAGGACGGTAATAATATCGATTCTCATACATTTTTGAGATTGTATTGTGAGAGATAATCAATCGGAACGGGAAAAAATAATGCGGAACAAAGCCTATTGGCCTCCTCCCGTAGTACTTCCCCCCTCCTGGGAACCGCTTTGCCCCTGCATCACATCCTCGTTGGTAATAGTCCGCTGCACTCTTTTCATCGAGGTTTTTAGATCCCCGAACCGGTAAGTAATGCTCAGGCGTAGATTACGCATGGGATTCAGGGAGGTACTCTTCTGAGTGAACCCTGTACCGGTGGTCGTAGAGGAAAATTCCCTGTATTTGGAAAAAGCGTCCTGTATGTTGAGAGAAAGATCCAATTTTTTATTCAGGAGGCTCTTCATCACACTAAAAGAGTAGAAATAGAAAGGCGACTGCTTGGTTTGCAACTGAACGCGACTCATAAATAACCCCCCGTTGGTTCCCAGCCTGAGGTCTCCGGGAAAGGTAAAGGTGAAGCCCCCGAACGCGCGCCCCGAGAAACCGCTGTTCCGCAACTCACTGTTCTCGGTACTCTGTATATCGGTATAGTTCAGGCCGCCGTTGAGGTAGGTGCGGATCTTGTCGGTAGGGGTCCAGCTCACATACATGTCGGTCCCCACCGTATGGTTACGGCCGATATTGTCGTAGGTATTATGGGTTACTCCATCCCTGATGAAACTATAACTTGTTACCGCATTCTTTGCAAAGGAATAGCTGATTGTGGCATTAAAATTGAGCTTCTGGGAGAAAGAGCCATAGTTGATATTGAAATTATGTTGCTGCTCCGCATCGAGCCGGGGGTTACCATAACTGATATTGTTCGGATCCAGATCGTTTATATAAGGATTCAGATACCAGATCCCCGGACGGGAAATACGCATATTATACCCGCCGCGCAACGTACGGGTCATTCCCAGTTGGTAAGAGATTGTTGCCGAAGGAACAATATCAAAAAAACTGGTATTGACAATCGTATCCTGATCACTGTTCATGAAATGAATCTCCTGTTGAGTATGTTCGGCACGCAATCCGACCTTCATACCGATCTTCCCTGTTTTATACCCGTAACCGGCATATCCCGACGAGATATTCTGCAGATGGTCAAGGTCATTCTTCCTGGACGGATCGGGGATCCATGCATTTTCCCCGACATCAAAAAAAGTATGATCCCCTCTACTGGAATTGTCTCTGAAAATATATTTCAATCCCGTCTCAATACTATGTTTTCCGTTAAGCGGATTTACATAGTCGACCTGACCGGTATGTTCGCTGCCGCCGGCATTATTCACACTTTTTTGCCGGTATCCGTCGGAATAATAAAATTCTCCTATAACATTTTCATATTCACTATCATACTCACTGTCGTTCGGATTATGTTCGTAGCGGTAAGAGGCGGTAAGCATTTCGCCTTTCCTTTTAAAGCTACGCTGATAATCAGTCGACAGGTTCATTCCGCCGTATTCCCCGGTACTGTTGCTCCGGGTATTGTAGGAATAAGGGCGGGCGCCTTCCGAAAGGGCATCCTGGACAGACAGGGAATTATATTCTCCTCCGAACCGGGATACCGACAGGTTGAATAAATTCAGCGTATCGGGCTCAAAGCTGAGTGCACCGCTAAGGTACAACCCACCTCCGTTACTCTTGTTCGTTCCATCGAGCGACAACGTATTCAGCGGATCGGTCTCTTCGCGGGAGAAAGCAGATTCGGACTCCGGACGTTTAAAACGGTAATAACCTGCATTTCCGGTAAACCCGAATTTTCCATACTTGGTGGCCAGATAGGCATTTCCCCCATAGCCGCCAAAAGTATCGCCATTAGCGCCCACAGAACCGGAATAGCCATCGTCGGCCTGTTTATCCGTCACAATGTTAATAATACCCCCCACCCCTTCTGCATCATACTTGGCACCGGGATCAGTGATCACCTCTATATTCTTTACACTGTTGGCCGGCATACTTTTCAGCACCTGCGACGGATTGGAGGTAATCATATTGGAGGGTTTTCCGTTCAGGTAGATCTTAAAATTGGCAGAGCCTTTCAGTTGAATCTCATCTTCCCCGTCGACTGTAACAAGCGGCACCTTGCGCAGCAGGTCAAGCACGTTGGAAGTGGATGCTTCCGGATCATCTTTGGCGTTGTAAGTCAGTTTATCGATCTCTACCTTCACCAAAGGCGCCTGCGCGGTCACACTGATTTCCTCCAGCTCGGTGGAACTTTCTGCCATCTCAATTTCCCCCATATCAAACGGATTTTGCGATGAGATCAGTTCTACCGTTTTTTCCACCTGATCCATTCCCACAAAATGAAAGGTAAAGATATACTTTCCGGGGTCGAGTGTAGTAGAAAAAGTGCCGTTCTCCTGTGTTGCCAGTTTTTTTACTATATTGGCGGGAGCGGCTTCACGGGCTACCGAAATAGTAGCGTAAGGCAATCCGGCCTGATCGGATGCCGATATCAGTTTTCCTCTCACTGTAACGGACTGAGCCCATAATGTGGTTGAGAACAAAAAGCTCAATAATAAAAAAAATGTTTGTCTCATTTGATGTTTCAGGTGGCTTTTATTTAATTTTACATTGAAACGCTAAAAGTACGCATTTAATAGCAAGGGCATTGAATAAAACTCCGATTGTTACGAATATTTAGTAATAGATATTTCGTTTAGATTTGATTTTTGCATATTTAAACATCAGGATATAAAATTATTCTTTCCACAGTCGTAATTTTGATAGACGGAAGACAAGATCCGTCCGGGCAACCTATTTGAGTGAAGTTTCACAACCTCGCTTCTTTTCCCTACTTTTGTCAAACGTTCTCGCTAAGTCAAACTTGAAACCGACTGATTTTATTGAAAAATTACTATATGATCCCAATTATCCTTTGTATCGCAACCGGTATTCTGGCCGGGTTTCTCGTACGAAATACGGGATTTGTGAAATATACCGGTACACTCCTGACCGTGGTGATCACCCTGTTGTTTTTCTTCCTGGGTGTCTCCGTAGGCAACAACGAACAGGTGGTGCGTAATTTTGCATCTATCGGTCTGGACGCGTTTATCCTGACCGTCGGCGGAACGCTGGGCAGCCTGTTCTGTATAAAATGGATAGATGATAAGTTCTTTTAATCTTTATTCTGTGTTCTAAACCATTAATCGTATGGAATGAAACAATCCCTGGTATATCTTCTCTTCTTTATTACCGGTGTGGCGCTGGCATTGAATGGGTTGATCCCGGAACTGCTACTGGGAAGCGATATTTCCAAATGGGTGCTGTTCTTTCTTCTCTTCCTGGTGGGTATGCAGATCGGTTCCGGTAAGAACATGTTTGCCGCCCTGAAACGGTACGGATGGAAAATCACACTGATCCCTCTAGCCACTACTATCGGCACTTTCTCCGGGGTGGCGCTTGTAAGCCTGTTGTTGCCGGACAGAAGTCTGACCGACTGTTTAGGGGTAGGTGCAGGCTTTGCCTACTATTCACTCTCGAGCATTCTCATCACGGAGTTCAGGGGAGCCGGATTGGGTACCGTAGCGCTGCTGGCAAACATTATGCGTGAATTCAGTGTGCTTATTCTCGCCCCGTGGATGGTGAAACGGTTCGGGAAACTGGCGCCTATCTCTGCGGGAGGGGCCACCACCATGGATACAACCCTCCCCATCATTACAAAATTCTCAGGAACGGAATATGTAACGATCGCCCTTTTTCACGGGATGATCATCGATTTTTCCGTTCCGCTCTGGGTTTCTTTCTTCCTGAGCTTATAACAGGGAGACAGGAAGGAGTAAAATGGGATGGCGATCAGGCGGAAAAGTGTAATTTTCCGGTAAACAAAAGGGATTGTTCATTCGTTCAATTACATCAGGCGTTTTCAAGTTTTATCGCTTAACGAAACGCTCTTAAAGTTGTCTTCAAAATTTTTACGATATGCGCGCGCTGATCAACGCTTTTATCATACACCTCACCTTGAATATTTTGGTTTTCCTGAAAGGGTGGCATGCCTTTGAAGGGAAAAAAGGAGCACGTATCGTGATGACGGTCATTTTCGGAGGGGAACTGCTGGTCTATTCCGCCGGTTTTATTTTTCACCGTCATATTCCGGAAGCAGTTATCCAGTTTATCTGGGTGATGGGTACCAGTTGGATGCTATTCCTTTTATATAGCGGAGGATTGTGGCTGCTAATCGATCTCATCTATGTCGCACGGAAAAAACTGACCCGCAGGCCATGGCGTATCAAAGCCCGCCGATTCAAGATCATCTCATTTATCATCCCGATAGTGATTGTAGCAGGTATCATGGGCCATGGAAGGTTCCGGTTCATGCATCCGGTAGTGCAACAGCTGCCCGTGATAGTCAATAAACCGGGCGGAACGATAGATTCGGTACGCATTGCAATGATTGGCGACCTGCATCTGGGATACATGATCGACAGGAAGCACACAAAACGGTTTGTGGACCTGATCATGGCGCAGCACCCCGACCTGATCCTTTTCGTGGGAGATATTCTCGACACGCATATTGAACCGATACTGCAACAAGGGATGGATGAAGAACTGTCACGATTGTACGCTCCTTTGGGGGTGTTCTCCTGCACCGGGAATCACGAATACCGCTATGAGGCGGAAGAAAAGATCGCGCTATTGAACAAGGCGGGGATCATCATGTTGCGTGATTCTGCTGTATTGATCGATAGCAGTTTCTATGTGGTAGGACGTGAAGACAAGATTATGCCTACACGGAAGCCGCTGCAGGCAATACTTACCGATGACTCGGTAGAGATGTCGAGACCGGTGATCGTGTTGAATCATACGCCCGACAATCTCGCTGAAGAGGCAGATGCCGGAGTGGATATCGCTCTTTACGGACATACGCATCATGGGCAGGTCTTTCCCGGAAACATAGCGACGGAACTCGTTTTCGAGGTAGCCCATGGCTACAAGAAGAAAGGGAATACTCACGTCTACGTTACCTCAGGTATCGGTCTGGTAGGGCCGCAATACCGGATCGGGACAGTCTCGGAAATGGTGATGCTGACAGTACGATTCCGGCAATAGCCTATAAGCTGTCGACCACTCTCTCCAGATGAACGGAATGGGAACCTTTCAACAGGATATAGCGATTGGAAACAGGCTCTTTTCCCAGTATCTGTATCAATTCATCCACATCATCAAACAACCGGAAAACGTCATTCTCCCCGACCCATCCGGTGAAAACGGAACCCACCAGCCACACCTTGTCGTAAGGCTGCTCCTTCAGGAATCGCACCATCTTCTCATGCTCTTCATTACTGCTCTCTCCCAACTCCTTCATCTCTCCCAGGATCACCATCTTCGGCAATGAGGAAGGGATCGAGGAGAAGAATTCCAATGAAGCTTTCATGCTGGTAGGGTTTGCATTGTAGGCGTCGATGATCAGGTCGTTTTTATCGGTGCGCTTGAACTGGGAGCGATGGTTTGTGGGTTCATATTCCTCCAGTGCGGCGCTGATCCGTTCGGCATTGATCCCGAAAAATTTGCAGACCGCTACCGCCGCAATCGCATTATCGAAATTGAACTCACCTACCAGGTTAGTTTTGACACGGTAGGCGCTGTCAAAAAAACTCCAGTCGAACTCAAGAAAAGGGGTAGCATTGGCAATCAGGCCCGAAGCGAAGAGCGACGGGTCGTTCTTACCGTATAGGATCCGGTCCATATCTTCCGACCGCTCATACAGTATCTGACTGTCTTTATTGACAAACACCTTCCCTTTATGCTCACGGATGAAGTCATATAATTCGCATTTGGTACTGACCAGATGCTCGAAGCTACCAAACCCCTCCATATGTGCTTTTCCCAAATTGGTGATAATCCCGTAGTTGGGCTCTGCGATCTGACATAATTCCCTGATATCTCCCGGATGATTGGCTCCCATCTCCACTACGCCTATTTCATGCGATTTATTCATTGACAGCAATGTGAGTGGCACACCGATATGATTGTTCAGATTTCCCTGGGTATAAGCCACCTTAAACTCTTTCGACAGGGCGACGGCGATCAGTTCTTTGGTAGTAGTTTTTCCGTTTGTCCCTGTGATACCGATAATGGGTATTTTTAATTTCTTACGGTGGTAGGTGGCCAGTTCCTGAAGGGACTTCAATACATTATCCACCCGGATGATCCTGGCGTTCTCCCTCTCAGGCGCTTCATCCACTACCGCATAGGCACATCCCGCTTCAAGCGCTTTTTCCGCGAACAGGTTTCCATTAAATCTCTCTCCTTTTAAGGCAAAGAAGATGGAATCTTTGGAACATATCCGCGAATCGGTCGTGATGGCAGGGTACTGAAGGAACAGATTGTAAAGTTCTGCAGTTTTCATATCGCTTCAGCCAAATGATCTATAAACCCAGTTTTGCAGCAATCGAAGAGGGAATTGCATCCCGGTGTATCACAATACTCAGAGTCTTGTAACGCACGAACGGATCAGAGACATACCAGAGACCTTTATAAGGACCGGTTTCACCCCATGAATTTTTCACCATATAGAATTTGTTTCCGTTCTGGTCTTCAGCTATGCCGTAGATTTGCATGCCATGATCGTCGGTAGTCTGATAGTTATCGAACGACTGTTGCCTCATCTCTTGTGTGATCTCCTTTTCGGCAAGTATTTCCGTTCCGGTGCGCGCTTTCAGGTTGGCGTCCCGCTCACGGGCAGACAGGCCGAGCCATTTGGCCTGATCGGAACCCGCATTTTCGGCGGCATTCTCGTCGGGTATAATGGCAATCCCTTCACGGGAAAAACCCGCTTCGCTCACGTCGGAGGCCCACGCAATGGTATAGCCCTTTATGAGGGCGCTCTCCATCACCTCCATCAATTCTTCAACAGGAAGGTTATAGGAATTGGCCCAGCGCCAGTTATCAGGCACCTCGATTGCAAAAGGTTTGTAGAAAGGATGGTGCGTAAAGGAAGTCAGCGAGACATAATCTTCTTGTTTGAGTCCAAGAAATTCCTTAAAGGTATGCGGAGTATACTGCTTG
>NZ_CALNAT010000149.1 GCF_937873925.1 uncultured Proteiniphilum sp.
TCTTATCAGGGAAAGATATACAATTTATTTGTGTCATGCTGATAAATTACAATGAGTGATACGATATGATTTCATCCTCGTTTTGTTTTTATGGCTACCCTTAATGCGCAACAATTAAAATCTCGAAGGCTTAATTTTTATTTTTGAGAGAATTTTTACAAAAATACCTTGATAGTATCCCTTATAGCTGTAAAAAATGATATTAAAACTATATAAAATGGTTTTTTTATGTTAAAATAGTAAGAGGATTGCGGAAGAACCATGAAGAATAATTTTGCCCGGTTCAGCCCATCCGGCCGCAAATGCACTTCTGCCAATTATTTTCCGGCCTTGCGATTCAATTTTACAAAAATACATTTGCTATACAATACGGGGCTATATCAAAAGCCTCGTATTGTACAACAAATGTAAAACCTAATAAATTAAACGACCGGAGTGTTGTCAAAGGTCATCACCCCAAAGTGTTATTTCACCCATATTTACACAATTCGATCCCTGCCAGTTTGAATTTTTGATAATTAACCGGATATATCGAACCCGGCCGATGTTTTCATTCACATTATATTCCCATCCGGCAGCCCATGCGGCGCTTTGATCCGCACTTGTGGCAGGTTTAATAATCTCATGATCTCCCAGAAGAAGCCAATCGTTTTTCCAATTGTCCGATTTCCAATAAGATTCGTCATCATGGGCTTTTTTCAATTCGTCTGTTCCCCATATTTCAAAATAACGAGGACTATGACCGGTAAAAGCTCCTACCTCGGTTCTCGGCCAAATGCGGAAACGGCTGATTTCAGCCAATACTCCCATATCGAATGTAAAATGATGTGGAAAGTTGAATCCGGGAGCATTTTCAATTGTGTGTAAAATACCCGGATTTCCTGTGGCCTTATCCCATATTTTTGAAAGATCTCGTATCCCATTTACAGAAGTATTATCACCGGTTAAAATAACAATTGAAAAATTTGCTTTATTGATTTCTCTCTCCAATTTAGGCAGGATGTATTCTCTTGCCGGGGAATTCAATGTTTCTATTGCATTTTCAGGAAGATAGGTTGTAAAGACGCTGATTTTATCTCCTGTCTCGAGTTCGGTCAAATAGGTTTCCGTATCTGTATTTTCTACACGGACAAACTCTGTGATGCCGTCTTTCGTATAAGTTATAGTCGTATACTGAATCTCTCGGTTTGCTATCGGATCCCATCTAATTAACATGCTTCCATCCGTTTGCTTAGTGATAGAGGAAACGTTCCTGTTCCTTAACGTTTGTGTGTAGGATTCGCCGTAAATCAATACAGCAGCTTGCTGCACCATAGAATAATGACCTTCATTATCTCTGGTAATAAATTCAAAAACGTAATCACCTTCTTCTATGTTTTCGAGATAATGATTCATCTGAATGCGTCCGCTTTGTGTGCGATTTACATCAATAGTCACAGAATCAGCCCGTTGATTCCAGTATATTACTACTTTAGTAATGCGCGGATCAGCATTTATTTCCCACTTAAGCAAGACCTTTTCATAGCCGGGGTGAACTTTAACCGAATCTACTACACCTGTATAAATATCTTCGCCCCTGTCATAATATTCCTGATGAATACTGTTCATATCGTCACAGGCTACCATCATCATGAAAAGGAAGACAGCTAAGATAATGAAGGACTGGTCTCTTTTCCCTCTATAGTTTTTTAAAATTATATGTTTATTCATTTTCTTTCGTGTAATTTAATTAATCATTCTCCATTCCTTACACCGTCATCACCAAATACGGATACTTCGGCAATATGCAAAGCGGCGGTTCGCGCCCATGTCTCTTTTACAACGAAACGAATATACCGTATATTACCGGCTCCGGACTCAAAGATAAATTCACTTCCGGCAGCAGTAGCTGCCAGATCTTCATCATTTGACTGTCCTAACGGAAGTCCGGACGGTTTGATTTGTTCAAAATCGCCTAACAAGATCCAGTCATCACGCCAAGGACCGGTTGAATAATTTACATCGTTAATAGGATATTTCAGTTCTTTTGTACCCCATACTTCAAAATAGTGCACATTGTGCTGGGCAAAGGTAAAACCATCCTGCCGGTTCCATAGCATTATACGACTTAGTTGGGCTTCCACTCCCAGATCAATGGTGAATGTTTGCGGAGGGGTAAACCCCGCATCGGGGACCGTATGCCATATCACGGAAATATTGCCATCCCAGATATTGCTTATCGGACGGCTTGTATGTGAAGTGGTATTGTCGCCCGCTAAGTGTCCGTCTTTAAACAATTTCTTGTCTAATTCTTTTTCATATAACGGAACCTGTTCCAGTTTCAAGGTGTCGGTATAGTTCCCGAACTTATCCATCAGACAAACAGCAAAGAAGCGTGGGTCGGTATTATATCCCCTGATAGAACGTTTGTCTTCCTTCAATGTTGAAAAGGCCAGATCATATTCTTCCCACTCACCGTCATCACCCATCGCCAGAAGAAAGGCTCCAATCATCACATTTCCCTCATTTCTCCAGCGAATCACCACTCCTCCGAAATCAGGTTCCATTTCCAATGTTTTAAATATGGTCTGATAGGGAGGTTCCAACGGAATAAATGAACTGACATAAGGTGCTGATTTGTTCTCATTGTGATCAACCAGATAAAGGGTATATTCACAGGGGCTTATATCGGGTAATCCTTCTACAGTTACAAAATCGTTATAAATAGATGCGCGGGATATCTTTTTCTTTCCTTGAAACAAATATTCACACGTTACATAAGAGATATCCGCTTCGTTCGGTATATCATAAAAGATGTTTGCTCCTCCTGGTATCGGCTCCGTACGTACATTTGTTACAGGAGGAGGCGGGGTGTTATCGGTAGGATTCTGCCCTATTTTGTCTTCACTACACGAGAATATAAAAATAAGGAATACGACCACAAATCCTGTTATATTGAAACCGAAGAACGGCTTTTTTATATTTATTTTTTTTCGCTTCATATTCTGATACTTTTGTATGTTTGGTTGTAATTATTTACCATCCTGGATTTTGCACCAGATTGGGGTTTTGAATAAGAGAGCTGGTCCTCAGAGGCCAGAGGTAATCTTTCATTGTATAATTACGGTTATTATAATAAGTAACCACTATATAGTATTCATCCAGCTTGACTCCCTGGTAGTCCCAACCTTGTACCGGCTGGTTCATATAGCGTACAGCGTCTTTCCAGCGGCGGAGATCAAAAGGACGTTGTCCCTCGAATGCCAGTTCTATCATCCGTTCCTGCTTGATGATTTCCCGCATACCTTCTTTGGTAGACGGTTTACCCGGAATGTTGGAATATTGGGACCAGGAGTCGACTACACCTTCCAGTCCGGCACGAAAACGGATACTATCAACCCATTGATAAACTTCCCTGTCAGGTACAGCTTTTGTCTCATTCAACGCCTCGGCATATAACAGGTAAAGGTCGCTTAACCGGATCACAGGAATAGAAAACCTTACAGGGCTTGGAGAGGTGGTGGTAGTTCCTGACCGGAAACTAACTAATTTTTTTATAAAATAACCTGTGGATATATGGGCATCGGAAAACACGACACCATGACTGTCTCCGCTTCGGTTTTTGATAACAATCGTTTCTTGCTCTTTTTGAGCCAGGGCCTCATAAAGGCTGCGATCGAACGCTAAATGCGCATAAAAACGGGGTTCCCGGTAATAATTCAGTTTTGCTGTCGTTTCTCCTTTACCGATATAATACTTATGGAATGCACCGGTATCCAACCTTGTTTCATAACGCGTGGAATAATCCCAATCCCGATCTTCGTCAATCGGTACGCCGTTTTTCGTATAATATTGTTCCGCTATCTTCAACGTAGCGCTTAGTTCTGCTGTACCCCCATAGGTACTGAAGAATTTAGGTGTACAATAATTTTGGAATTGATTGGCGTTTGTGTAGGCCGGATGCGCCCAGATAATTTCCGGATTCAGATAAGGTTTCTCCGAGACGGCCCCCCTTAAGGTATATTTCAGCAGGGTAGTATCCGACATTGTCTCAAAACCGCGTTGGTAACGATATAACGCATGACCGTTATCATGACACATATCAATAGCCTCCCTGATCGCTTCAAGCGCTTTGTCCCATTTACTGTTGTCGGTGGTAGGGAAAAAGGGTATATCCCGGTTATCTTTAAAATTCACATAATCGGGATTGCCGTTAAAAAGCGGACTGGCCGCCCACACCAATACTTTTGCTTTTACCGAGGCTGCTATGGGTTTGGTAATACGCCCCATTTCGGTGGTACTTTCTTCGATATAACCGGGAAGATATTCCATTGATTCATCCAACAGATTTACAATATATTCAATCACCTCTTCTACCGGTTCACGATAAACGCGCACTTCTTCAGGTGAAGCATTTACCGGAACATCCGTATCCATAATAGGTATCGGTCCGTATAATTGCAAAAGGAAAAAATGAAGATAAGCTTTAATGAATTTCACTTCCGAAATCCAGCGGAATCTTTCCCATGTTTGCAGGTCAGGAACCTTGTGTATATTATTCAGAAATATATTACAATCGCGTATCCCTACCCATAAGGGTCTTCCGTCCCGTAATCCATCCCAATAGTTTTGAAAAGGGGCTGCAGAATTCTGATCATTCCGGGCAATGCGCGAACCGCTTCGGGTATTCAAACCGCTTACATCAATATCCCACCATATTTCATCAAATCCGACATTCCCCGGATAGGTAAACGGATCGTTTTGATTCGGCAGCATATTATAGCAGGAAAACAGGAATTTTTCTGAATTAAGCCGATTGGAAAAGGCATTATCCAGCGTCGCTACTCCGTCGGGCACCACATTCAGGTAGTCGGAGCATTTTGCGAACAAAAACACACTAAGGCATAAAACCAATAGTTTTGTCGTTTTTATCATATGTTTCATAAATACTTTTTTTAATCGTTAGAATTCAATATTCACACCTACATTCATCACCCGCTGTGGCGGATAATTAAAAGCCCTGTCACTCTGTTCAATATCCCACAGCTTGAAGCCACTCCACAAAAACAGGTTGCTCCCTGACGCATATAGGCGTATATTTTGCAGATGTATCTTTTTTACTAAGTCTTCCGGTAGGGTGTAGCCGACCTCGGCTGTCTTTAGTCTCAAAAACGAACCGTTGCGCAACCACCATGTACTTGGCTGATTATTATTGCTGATACTGGTTTCCGAAAGCCGTGGCCAGAAAGCATGGATATCGCGGTTATCTTCCGACCAGTGGCTCTCTGCAATTACTTTCAACAAGGAACGATCGTTAATAAAGGGTGAAATGTCGTGTACCGCATTCTGAGAATTGATCCAAAAAGAAGAGCGGGCTGAACCCTGGAAAAAAACAGACGCATCGAAACCCTTATAACCAATAGATCCCCCGAATCCGTAAATGATTTCCGGTGTTTTCGGATAACCTATCGGAACCAGGTCGTTTTCATCAATTTGCCCATCTCTGTTGATATCTTTATATTTAATATCTCCCGCACTATATTCTCCGAATGTCTGAGTGGGAGAGTTTTTTACTTCATCATTATCAATAAAAAGACGTTCGGCAATATATCCCCATTGTTGGGAGATATTTCTTCCTACGCGCGACCTCCAGGGAACGCTGGAATAATCCGGTTCTTCGTAAATTACATATTCGCTTGTCGCATAAGTAAAATTACCTCTTAATACAG
>NZ_CALNAT010000150.1 GCF_937873925.1 uncultured Proteiniphilum sp.
CATCCAAAGACATTTATGAAACCGGGGAGGATCTCTGGTTCAAGGCATACCAGTTAGACACACAGACACTCCATTTTTCCAATCTTAGCCGGACACTCTACCTCGAATTAAGGGGAGAGAACGACACGCTGGTATGGCAGGAAAAATATCCCATAGAAAACGGCGTGGCCGAGGGTCAGGTATATATTGACAGGGAACTGCCTCCTGGTGATTACTTCATGGAAGCATTCACCCCGCAATCATTCCGTGCAGACAGCACCCGGTTCACATCGCCACGGAAGATACATGTCGTGGACAATATCAGTGGACATACTTACTCCTCAGATACGGTCGCTATGGCCGGCGTAGAACATTTCGCCATCCTGCCCGAAGGTGGGAACCTCGTCAGAGGTCTTCCGGCACGGTTGGCATTCAAGGCGACCGATGGAAAGGGAAAACCGGTCGAAGTATCGGGCATGCTCTATGAAGACAACCACCCCCTACAGCCATTCTCAACCATCCATGCAGGAATGGGGACTGTAGAATTCACACCCCGAAGTGACAAGGATTACCGCATGGGACTCACCAATGGGAAAAGCTATCCATTACCCCATATTCATGACGAAGGTATTTCCCTGCGGCTCTCCGGACAGACCGGGGAATATTTACAGTTTACCATTCTCCAAAGTCCCGGACTGTCACCGCAGCCATTCTACCTGCTCGGACAGCAAAGGGGCATTGTATGCAGCATCGCCCGGGGAATGCTAAGGGACAGCATCCTAGTAAAGATACCGCTCGGCGATTTTCCCGGCCAGGGTATCGCGCAGTTCACCCTCTTCACCCGTGACATGAAACCGGTATGCGAACGGCTGGTGTACCTGTTCCCGGAGAGGAAGCTGAACATCAGCCTGGCAACCCCTAAAGATATTTATTACACCCGTGAAAAAACGGAGGTGGTTATAAAGGTAACCGACGAAGAGGGTAACCCGGTGCAGGCACACCTCGGGCTAAGCGTGTTCGACGAGGCATACTCCAACCCTGCCGATCCGGTAAACATACTAACCCACTATCACCTTTCTACACAGCTGAAAGGAAGGATTTTCAATCCCGCCTACTATTTTGATGGGGAAAATGAAGACCGTATTGAGGCGTTGGACTTGCTGATGCTCACCCAGGGATGGAGGCGTTACGTATGGGATGCGGAAACCTTTACACCATGCGGTGAAATTTTCCTTCCTGACGGCGTACCCGGCCGGCAGACGTTCAAAAGCGAACGCAAAAGCAGGGATGTCAGCGGTGGCGAACAACTCGTGCAGGTTTTCGGGGCCGAAGGCGACGCACAGTTTGTTTGGACGGATTCTGCAGGGTACTTCAACGTGGAACCTGAAATATTAAGAGATTTACGGGGTGGCTATATCTACCTGAAACCGATGCTTGGCAAGGAGTTTACACCTAAAGTGGAAACCGAAGGTTTTTTCCATCTGATCGACAGCTTGAGAAAGATAAAAGCTCGAAACTACCCCCTTGCAGATAATAGGCCACAACCGAACGGGAAGCAGGAAGACAGGATGCCGGTGATGAGCAGCGACAGCATCATCATGCTGGATGAATTTACCGTGACCGGAACGAGGGGGCGTGTTTACCGTGACAAGTTCATGGGACGGCTCGACAGCCTGGCACAGGTCAACCTCAACCCGGCATGGGTATGTGAATGCCATCCTGGGTATTTGAATGATTATCTGCCGGGATATACACATCATCCATCAGGGAGTTCCCGTTCAGGGCATTACAGTGGGACAAGATCTACCCCGGTTCATGGGAAAACATACAGGGTCATTAAATACGAACCAAGAGAGGATGGTTATTGGCATGTAAAAGATATCAAAGTAATAGAATACCGGGGACCTTACTACAGTGACGAGGAACTGTTGGAAATGAATAATATCTTCCGAGAGAAAGGTTATTACGGAAAACGGGAATTTTACCAACCCGACGAGTTTGATATACTTTCCTCGATTCCGGACAGTCGAAATACTCTACTTTGGGAACCCAATGTAGTAACCGATGAAAATGGCGAGGCTACTGTTTCATTCTACTGTTCGGATATCAACAACAAATTCAAAATTTATGTAGAAGGAGCCGGAGGAAGCGGACTACTCGGTACCGGTAAAAAAGAGTTCCGGGTAATGAGGGATGTGAAAGGTTTATCAGAATAACAACCAATGGAACGGATACAAAACATTTAGAGACTTCTTGATTAATCCATGACCATAAGCCAATGAAAAGAATCTTTATCTATATGATTGTCCTGCTCTGCCTGCTGTTTACAGGCTGCCGGAACGGACTCCGCCATACGGAAGTGCTAAGTGAAGCAACCCGGTTATCAGATTCCATTCCTTCCCAGGCATTGATGAAACTGGAGGAAATAAAGGATGTGAAGAGGTTAAATGCATCGGAACAGGCCGAATACAACCTGATTTTCATAAAAAGCATGCTTCGGTCGGGCAACAAACTCCCATCCGATTCTATCATCCATACTACCACACAATACTACCGGAATCATAATGATTCTGCTGGTTTGCATCAAGCCTTGTATTATAACGGATTATACCACTACCGGAATGCCATGCACGACTCTGCCGTTCTCTACTTCGATAAAGCTATAAAAGCTGTTCCGGCAGGAAACGATAAAGATCGGAAAGCCGGTTATAAACGAACGGCCGGTTATTCTTACCTGTACCTTGGAGATGCAGAGGCAGCGGTAAAAACCCAGAAAGAGGGGTTGCAATATGCCCGCGCCACGAACGACTCTTTATCTGTTATTTACTCGCTGTTAAGCCTCGCGGACGCTTATAAATACAATAAGGAAACGGAGCAATCCTTAGAGACCTATATGCAGGCACTCGACCGGGTAAGGGAAAGAGAGGAACGTGATATGGAAGCCGATATCCTCAATATTGTCTCAGGTATCTACGAATCAGACAACCGGATAAAGGAAGCGCTATCCTATAAGAATAAATCGCAGGAGATTAAACGGAACAGGCAAGATATACCTGCCGTTAATTTACAGAGGGCGATCTTGTTCGGAAAACAAAACATGCCTGATTCGGCACGGCATTACGCGCAATTATCCATCAAAGGGGACGATCAATTCGTGGCCGATCTGGCCTACGCTTTGCTAAGTATATCGGAAGCGAAAGAAGGCCGCTATACCGATGCCCTGAACCTTTCAAAAAACAGCGAACGGATATTCAATTCATTTCTGTCAGGAGTCCGTTCGGCCGAAATGCAGCAGAAATATGAAAAGGAGAAATTAGAAAATGAAAATAACCAGTTAAAGATCAAACAAAAAGAGCACCAGTTTTATTTATTGGTAAGCGCCTTTCTCCTCCTTCTTATGTTGATTGTACTCTATGTTATTCGTGTAAACAGCAGACGCAAAAATGAAAAAGCAGCACATGAAAACCGAATGCTCCGTTTACAACAGGAAAATCTGTTACTGAAACAACAACAGGAAATAAGCGCTCTACGGGAAAAAGAAGCGGTGCTCAGGGAATCCCTGTTTAGAAAAATCAATTTCTTCAACAAACTACCTTCATTGAACCGGGAAGAACACAATCATCACGACAAACAGGGAAAAATAAAAATTACCCCCAACGACTGGCAGGAATTAATAAGCGGCATCCGGGATGCCTATCCTGAATTTTTGGACAAATTGAAACAACACGCCCCTACCCTGTCGGATGACGATATACGCTTTTGCTGCCTTTTGAAAATCAACGTGAATATGCAGGATCTGTCGGATATCTACTGTGTTTCCAAGGCAGCCATTACAAAACGGAAATACCGGTTGAAAACCGAGAAATTCCACATTGTCGATAATAACGTGAATTTAGATGCTCTTTTACAACAGATGTATTAACCGGATACCACCCATCGACAAATAATTTTTACGATTTTATCGTAAAAAAATTGACTCAAAGTGATCATTGTCCGCCTTTATACACACAATAAAAAATACAAACACATAATAATAAATTCCTTACTACTCAACAGACATCACTTCTTGTCCACCTCATTATTTGCCTATATGCTGCACAATCTCCTATCTTTGCCACTGTGTATCACCATTAAAAACAAACAGACATGAAACACAGATTATTTTTTCATCTTTCGGGAATGTATCTTTTCTTCCTTTTATTCCTCATCTCTTGCGGAAAAAATACGCGGCGCTCCACACTCAACCATCTTGATGTCGTAGCCGAAAAAGTAATGATCACCAATTCCGAACTGATCTCCTGTGACCTGGCCAAACTGAAAGACACCGTGAATATACCGTTAAGCTATCTTGTAGAGGATCTTCAGATGATACGGCTCGATAACCGCGACGAAGCGCTTGTAGGATTCACTTCTATAACTCTCACCGACAAACATATCTTAGTCCGGAATAACCGCCAGAACCCTTATAAGCTATTCAACACAAAGGGTGAATTTTTAACCACGATCGGCACGTACGGGCAAGGGCCCAATGAATACCTGAATGTGTACGACGACTGGCTGGATGAAGAAACCGGACAGGTCTTTATTTTACCTTGGCAGAGCAATAAACTGTTCCGTTTCGACCTGCAAAACAATGCACTGGAGCCCATCCCTCTGAAATACAGGGTTCCCAAAGGAAAATTCTTCGTGAATACCAAAGAATCGACCGTGTCGGTATTCCTGCTCCCCTTTGCCGGTAGTCCTGTTGTAGCATGGACACAGGATTTCAACGGAAATATGATTGATTCTATTCCTGCCGGGCATCTTACCGTACAGCCTGATTATAGTAACGAGGTTATTTCGAATAAAAATACAAACGAATTCGACTGCTCTCTATTCACCTTTTTCGAACAACGCCCGGACAGCCTCTATCACTATAACATTGCAGACAACAGACTCGATCCGAAGTTTACACTCGATTTCAAGGACAGGCCGTGGAAGATCCATTCGTATCAGGAATTACCCGGCCATTTCATAGGTGATGTAACCGTCGAGAAAAAACTATCCGATAATATAACCGTTACCGAACATCCCTCTAATTTCATTGTCGACAAAAAAACGCTCAAAGGTGGATTCTATAAACTATACAATGATTTTCTGGGAAACTTGCCGATCGAAGGATGGCCTCTATACCAGAATGGATATTACCTGTGGAACGTCGATCCCGGTGAATTGGCCGACCTTTTGACAAAACATCTTGATAAGAGCAATACGCTCACGGAAAATGACCGTAAAAAGTTAACAGATTTGCTGAACTCTATCGATGAGAATGATAACAATTACCTGTTTTACGGAAAGCTTAGAAAATAAATGTAACAGGATTGATCATTGTCGAAAACTCAGAAAGGTATTTTTATTTTACAGAGGACTCTATGGCAGCGATAAAAATGACAGAATAATTACAATAAGAGAAAGTATCCTCAGCACTGCTTTTTATAATAAACCAGGTAACATAAAGAATATCTATTTTCATTTTTTAAGATTAATATTTTACGAAATAATTTTCTTTTTACGATTTATTCGTAAATTTGCAATATAGGGATTTATAATTGCAATAAAAAATGATACAATGAGAAAAAACGGTGACAGTAGAATTCGGACTCTCCAATGAAAACAGAATTCGAACAGAATCTTAACAAATTACTTGTTGGAGGATCATTCCTTTTTCTGTTTATTTGTACAAGGGAGTTGAAAGGTATGAGAAGACACACTCTTTTTCAACACCTTAATAAAAATGAGTTATAAATGAGTTAAGAAAATTGTTCAAAAACATGAGTTCGGATACATTTACAATACAAAAAATAAACACTATCTTTGATGATAAGAAATTTAACACATCTGTATATGAAAGATATTTTCGGAATCGTGATCTCACGCTATGCGATAGTATTGGCAATTGCCGTTCTTTCTGCCTGTACACCGGGGAAAAAAGATCAACAGGAAGAAACGGTCCAGCAACTTCTTCCGGACCGGCCAGCCGAAGTAACCTCCATGACACTCACTGCTGTGAATTTTGAACACGAACTGGTCAGCAACGGCAAGATATCGGCGCAAAATGTGGCGGAACTCAAGTTTCAGACCTCCGAGGTGATCGCCGCGATCCATGTCAAAAACGGCGCCCGTGTGGAAAAGGGACAACGCATTGCCATGCTCGATACCTATTCCCTTACCAATGCCGTGAACCAGGCCAAAGATGCGCTCGAAAGGAGTAAACTCGAATACCAGGACGTACTGATCGGGCAAGGATACCGGCTCGACAACCCGGAAGCCGTGCCCAGGGAAGTGGAAGAACTGGCCAAGGTAAAGAGCGGTCACAACACGGCACAAACACAATACGACATGGCCCTCTATAACCTGGAGCAGGCTACGCTGACCGCCCCCATAAGCGGGGTGATCGCCAACCTGTTCGACAAACCCAATACCCTCTCCTCCCCTTCCGAGATCTTCTGCAACATCATTGACACGCGCAGCCTGGAAGCCACTTTCACCGTACTGGAAAACGAACTGGGGATGATACGCATCGGCGACAAGATAAAGGTAGCGCCTTTTTCCATGCCCGGGGTGGAAGTGGAAGGTCGCGTTTCAGAAATCAACCCATGGGTGGACAAGAACGGGATGGTACAGGTGAAAGCTTCGGTAGGATACCATGAACGGATGATCGAAGGGATGAACGTGCGGGTGAGTATCTTCCGCTCGCTGGGCAAACAGTGGGTCGTACCCAAAAGCGCAGTCGTCCTGCGCACGGGAAGGCAGGTGGTCTTTACCTTAGAGAACGGGAAAGCCATCTGGAACTATGTGCAGACGGGATTGGAGAACGCCTCCTCCTATACCATTACGGGGGAAACGCTGAAGGAGGGTGACCGGATCATTACCGGCGGTAATATCAACCTGGCGCATGAGTCACCCGTGACGGTAATAGAGAGTGACGGACCTGAAAGGAGAGACAATTCCTCTGATACCACCGAGGATTCAGTCGCCACAGGAAATAACGAAGATAATGAATAAATTCCGGCAAATCTTGAATCTTAAATCTTGAATTTTGAATTCTAAAGTCTTGATTCTTGGTTCTAATTGAATAACAATGATCAAAGCAATACTGCAACGTCCCGTATCGGTATTAATGCTGTTCCTGGCATGCGTGATCCTGGGGATCATCACCTATAACACGCTGCCCGTATCCCTGCTACCCGATATCGCCATCCCGGAGATCACCGTGCAGGTGTCGGGCGACAACACTTCGGCGCGCGAACTGGAGAACACAGTAGTAAAACCCGTCCGCCGGCAGTTGATGCAGGTGAGTAAACTACGGGATATCCAGAGCGAGACACGCGACGGGTCGGCCATTATCCGCCTGAAATTCGATTACGGCACGGATACCGACCTGGCCTTCATCGAAGTGAACGAGAAGATCGACGCCGCTATGAACAACCTGCCGCGCGATTTCCGACGCCCAAGGGTGATCAAGGCCAGCGCAACCGACCTGCCCGTGTTCTACCTGAACCTCACCCTGAAAAACGATATACCCTACTCCCCTACCGATGAACAGCAATTCCTCGACCTGTCGGAATTTGCCGATAACGTGGTGAAGCGGCGTATAGAACAGCTGCCCGAAGTGGCGATGGCCGACATGACGGGACTGATGTACAAGTATCTCCAGATCGTGCCCGACCCGGCCCTGCTGGAGTCCGCATCGATCACCCTCGGCGATATAGAGAACGTGCTGTCGGCCAATAACATAGAGCCTGGCAGCATGATCGTACGCGACGGCTATTATGAATACAACATCAAGTTCTCCTCGCTGCTGCGCACCCCCGAAGATGTACGGAATATCTACATGGAGAAAGAGGGACGCCTCTTCCAACTGAAAGACCTGGCCCGGATCGATATCGTCAGGCAACCCGAGTCGGGGATGTCGTTCATCAACGGGAAAAGGGCCGTCACCTTAGGCGTCATAAAGCAGGCGGACGAGACCATGAAGAATCTGCGCAAATCGCTGGACGAAACACTGGATAACCTCGAATGGAGTTATTCCGACGTGAAGTTCACCGTGAACCGCAACCAGACGGAACTGCTCGACTATACGATCTCCAACCTGCAGGAAAACCTGCTGATCGGTTTTATCCTGGTGTTCATTGTCGCCCTGCTGTTCCTCGGCGACGGGAAATCGCCGCTGATCATCGGCATCAGCATGACCACGGCGCTGATCACCACCTTTATCTTTTTCTTCCTTTTCGGCCAGTCGATGAATATCATTACCCTCTCGGGGCTGATTCTTGCCCTGGGGAATATGATAGACAGTTCCATCGTGGTCACGGACATCATCACGCAATACCGGAAACAGGGTTATGCGCTGGAGGATGCCTGCGAGAAAGGCACCAAAGAGGTGGTCATGCCGATCTTCAGCTCCACACTGACCACCATTTCCGTTTTCGTGCCCTTAGTCTTTATGAGCGGGATCGCAGGCGCCATCTTCTATGCGGAAGCCTTTGCCGTGACGGTGGGGATGTTTGTTTCCTACCTGACAGGGATTATCCTGCTGCCGGTGCTTTATAAAGTCGCATACGGAAGAAAATTCACCCATAAAAAAATAGAGGGCTTCTTTGCTTCCATGCAAAAAAAGATTGACGGAGTCATCTTTCCTTCCTACGATAAGGGTCTCCGGTACGTATTTAACCACAAGGTTTTCTTCATCGCATTACTAGTTATTGCCGTTCCGCTCTGCGCATTCCTTTTCAACGCCATGCCCAAAACGAGCATGCCCAAAATAAGCTATGTCGAAAGCATCGTCACGGTGGAATGGAACGAGAATATCCATGTGGATGAAAATGCGCGCCGGATATCGGAACTGCTTCAGACGGCGGAAGGATATGCGGAGGAAAACGCCGCCTACATAGGACAACGGCAGTACTTGTTGGACAAGGACAATGATCTGACCGCCACCGAAGCCCAATTGTACCTGAAAACCGACAAGCCCTCGCGGATCACATCGCTGGAAACGCATATATCGGATTGGGTGCGCCAACATTACCCGGATGCAGTAGTGACTTTTTCCCCGCCGGAGAACATATTCGAGAAGATATTCGATACCGGCGAAGCCGAAATGGTAGTGCAGCTCTATCCGAAGAACAGGGAAGAGATACCCGAGCCGGCGGCTATCCGGCAGATGGAAGCAAGCCTGGCGGCATCCACAGGCGAACGGGCGGAGAGTGTACCGTTCGAACAACAGTTCGTGGTCACAACCGACAGGGAGAAACTCCTGCTTTACGGCGTTTCACAACAGGAGGTATCACAGACATTAAAAACGGCGTTCAGGGACAACCAGGTGGCGGTGTTACGCTCCTTCCAGCAGTATCTACCCATCTCCATAGCCGGTAAACAACAATCCATTCAGGATGTATTGCAGCAGACACTGGTATATGGCTACCCGGCCGACGGGTCGCAGGCCGTCCGCGTACCGTTAACTGCATTGGTCAGCCTTACGCCCGGTGAAGATATCAAGACCATCATCGCCGGAAAGAACGGGGAATACATACCGCTCTACTATTACCATACCAGCCAGCCGGAGAAGCTGATGGAGAAAGCACGGGAGACCGTCCGGCAGGAGGGTTCATGGGATGTGGCATTCTCCGGCAATTTCTTTTCCAACCGGCAAATGCTGAAAGAACTGGTGATCATCTTACTGATATCTATCCTGCTGATGTATTTCATCCTGGCTTCCCAGTTCGAGAATTTCCTGCAGCCGCTGATCGTGCTGGCCGAGATCCCCATCGATATCGCTTTCGCCCTGGTTGTCCTCTGGCTGACAGGGCATACGCTGAACCTGATGAGCGCCATCGGTATGGTGGTGACAATCGGGGTAATCCTTACCGACTCTATCCTGAAAATAGACCTGATCAATGAGTTGCGCAAAGGAGGAATGCCGCTGATGGAAGCGATCCATACCGGGGGCGTGAGGAGGTTGAGGGCCATTATCATGACGGCGCTCACATCCCTCTTTTCGATGATCCCGATCCTGTTCACCTTCGATATCGGCTCGGAATTACAAAAACCGCTGGCCGTGGCGATGATCAGCGCAATGACCATCGGGACGATTGTGAGTATTTTCCTGATCCCATTGCTCTATTGGGCAATCTATCGGAAAAGTGAAAAATGACTAATATGCCAATAAGACTAATTTGCCAATGTGCCAATGAGACTAATGTGAATAATATGCCAATTAAATGGTAATTAGCAATTTGTAATTAGCAATTAAAATATGAGACATTCCATTCTGATATTCATACTGTACTGCGTAGTTTTACACTCCCCCCGTGTTGTTGCCCAGCGGACGTATATAGAGTTAGACCTGCACACGACTGTGCAACTGGCTAACGACAGTTCGTTATCGGCATTCCGCGCGAAGAACAGCTATATGGCCAGCTACTGGGAATACCGCTCGTTCAGGGCGGACAGGCTGCCGTCCCTGTCCCTCTACCTTACCCCCGTCAGCTATAACAGGGATTATACGCGCAGGTACGACTCCGAACAGAATATCGATATTTACCGCCGCCAACAGTCATTTTACAGTTACGGTAACCTGGCAGCCCAACAAAATCTCGACCTCACCGGCGGTACCTTTTTCATCGACTCGGAACTGGGATATATCCGTAATTTTGGGGAACAGACCTATAGCCAGTACTCCACTGTTCCCATCCGCGTCGGCTACAGGCAGGACCTGATCGGTTACAACCCTTTTAAATGGGAAAAGAGGATCGCACCCGTGAAATATGAGAAAGCGCAGAAAGAGCTGATCCACCAATTAGAGCAGACGGCCGAAACGGCCACGGGCTATTTCTTCGACCTGGCCATGGCACAAGCCGAGTATGAACTGGCCGTGGAGAATCTGGCCAGTTCGGATACGCTCTACCGCATCGGGGAACAGAGGCACAGGATCGCTTCGATCGGGCAAGCCGACCTGCTCACCCTCAGATTGGATAAGGTGAATGCACAGAACAGCCTCCAGAATGCCGAGATCAACCTCAAAAGAAGCATGTTCGCACTGGCGGCATACCTGAACTTAGAAAAAGATACGCGTATCACCCTGAAACTGCCCGGATATCCCAGGGAAGTGATCATCACCGAAGACGAAGCATTAATGCTGGCCAAGGAGAATAACCCGCAGTACTTAGATTCGGAACAGCAGATACTCCACTCGGAACAGACAGTCGAAAAAGCGAAAATAGAATCGTGGTTCAATGCCGGGTTATCCGCGAGCGTGGGGTTCAACCAGGTAGCGGAGTCCTTCAGGGATGCGTACCGTAACCCGTTGCAGCAGGACATCGTCTCCCTCACGTTATCCATTCCGTTGGTGGACTGGGGCGTAAGGAAGGGACGCTACAATATGGCCAAAAGCAACCTGAACATCACCCGCCTCACCGCTCAGGAAAATGAAATACGGCTGGAGGAAGACGTGATCATGACCGTAGGGGATTTTACCATACAGCAACATCTTATCCGCAGCGCTGAGGAGGCGATGGAACTGGCAAAGCTGGCCTACGAGCAGACCCGTGAACGGTTTATTATCGGGAAAGCCGATATCAACAGCCTTACCCTTTCCACCAACCGGCGCCAGGAAGCGCAACGGAATTATATCTCCGCGTTGAAGAATTACTGGCAAAGCTATTTCAAGATACGCAAGCTCACCCTGTACGACTTTGAGAAACGGGCTCCCATCGCGGATACATTCGACTGGGATATGACGGGTAAATAATCGTATCATTTATAATTATTCAAATATGAAAAAACACCTGCTTTACATAATGTTAGCTCTTCTTCCCGGATTGGTTTTTTCCTGCCAAAACCGGAAAGAACAGCCTTCCGTTCAGGAAATGAATATGGATTCGGTAGAGACTATAGTTCCTTTTCCAGAGCTGGAAGAAGGGGAGATTTTCCTGAAAAATAAAAATCCATTTGGCGAAATGATCGAATTATCCGGAAAATACATTACCGGTGATACGGCAATCTTTAAAACCTCTGAAACAGAGATGCATGTGAAAGGGAATCGACTGATAATGAAAAACAGGGGAAATCCGCCGTTTCGTATTTTCAGTCTTCCGGATCTCAGGGAGATCCGGACAGCCGGAATATCAGGAAGGGGTCCTGATGAATTTATTTCTTCCACATTGATCCCGTCCGGGGACACGACTTTCCTTTGTTATGTGTTTGAGAATACAAACCATAAACTATATAAACTTCAAAAAAACGGAACACTGGAGTATTGCAGATATCCTTTTGAAGAAAAAAAGAAAAGAGCAATGTTTGGGAGTGAAAGGGAGCTTTCAAATGTAAGTGAAAATGATTTTCTATATGTTGATAACAGTCCAACAGGGAAAAGCATCTACCGTATTGCCCTACAAGGAGACTCCGTTATAACAGACGAAGTATTTAATTTGGCGTTGAATCCCAACCGTAAATCCCCATTTGCCTATATTGGTTCGTTTGCCGTAAATGCAAAAAAGAATCGTATGGCTTATGCATATAAATATTTTAAAATTATCAAGTTCATGGATTTGGATGCTGGAACCGTGCGTACAATTAATTTCGAACGAAATAATTTCTACGATAATACCCTTTATAAAGTGGACGGATTAGACCAAAATATAACTCATTACTGGAAAGTGTGCGCTCAGGACGAGTATGTTTATTTTCTTTACAGTGGACGCACTCCTTATGACGTGGCAAAAGAAAATCAAAAGCAAAACTATTACATCTATGTAGAACAATATGACTGGAATGGAGATCCAATCCAAAACTTTAAATTAGATCAATGGGGCTATTTCACTGTAGACGAAAAGAATCACAAACTGTATCTGGCCTCGACCAGCTACGATGATCCGTTTTTCGAATACACGCTTCCATAAACACTCAATTATTTATTTTGGCTGAGAAAAAATATATATCCTCTTTTACGGTCATTGTATCGTTTGTCTGCCTCGCAATCGTGGGTGTAGCGCTTATCCCGCTGCTGCCCGTGAAGCTGGCGCCTTCACGTACCCTGCCGAGCATTACCGTGCATTTCAATATGCCGCAGAACCCGGCCCGGGTAGTGGAGATGGAGGCCACCTCCCGGCTGGAGTCGATGCTGGCCCGCATTAAGGGGATCAGAAACATGTATTCCACGTCGGGGAACGGCTGGGGAAACATCACCCTCGAACTGGACAAACATACGCCCATCGACGTGGCCCGCTTCGAGGTATCCACCATCATCCGGCAGACATGGCCCGAACTGCCGCGCGAAGTGACCTACCCCTATATCACGGTGAACCGCCCCGACGCGGATGCAGCCCGTCCTTTCATGACCTATACCGTCAATTCGGCGGCAACGCCCATCGTCATTCAACGGTATACCGAGAACGTGATCAAGACGGCGCTGAGCGATATCAAAGGATTGTACAAGATCGATGTGACCGGGGCCAGCCCTATGGAGTGGCAACTGGAATACGATTACCTGCAACTGGAGTCTGCCGGCGTTACCGTGTCGGATATCCTGCAGGCCGTATCCCAATATTACTCCACCGATTTCCTGGGAATGGCGGAAACCAGAATGGAAGGTAGCGCTGCTTCGTGGATCCGCATTACGCTCGCATCCGCAGCCGAAGAAAACCGGCTCGACCCGGCCGCCATCCTCGTGGCGAACAGGGAGGGAGCCCTTATCCGCCTGGACCAGCTGGTGAGGGTCAATCATGCGGAAAGGGAACCCTCGGGTTACTACCGGATCAACGGGCTGAATTCAGTTTACCTTTCCCTCACGGCCGAAGAGTCGGCCAACCAGTTACGTTTGAATGAACAGGTGAAAAGGACGATACGGGGTGTGGAAGCTTCGCTGCCGGCCGGTTACGAGATACACGCCAGTTACGATGCCACCGATTATATCCAGGCCGAACTGAACAAGATATATATCCGCAGCGGGCTGACCGTACTTATCCTGACCCTGTTCGTACTGCTGATAACCCGGAATGGGCGTTACCTCTTCCTTATCACCGCCAGCCTTTTTGTCGACCTGGCCATCGCCGTTATTTTCTATTACCTGTTCAAATTAGAGATACAGTTGTATTCACTGGCCGGCATCACCATCTCATTGAGCCTGATCATCGACAATGCCATCATCATGACGGACCATATCATGCACAAGGGGGACAGGAATGCCTTTATGCCTATCCTGACCGCTACGGTCACGACCGTCGGTGCATTGTCCATGATCTTCCTGCTGGATGAGCGGATACGGCTGAACATGCAGGATTTCGCGGCGGTGGTGATGATCAACCTGATGGTATCGCTGTTCGTGGCGCTGTTGTTCGTCCCGGCTTTAGTCGAACGGATAGGGCTCACAAAGCGGCGCCGCAGGAGAAAGAAGAAGAGAACGTCCCGATTCCGTCCCCTTTCCCAATTCCGCCTTTTTACCCATTCCGGCCATCTTGCCCGTTTCCGCCACCGTTACCTGTCCCGCGGACGGATCGCTATCCGGCTCACCCGGCTCTATGAAAAAATGATCCTGTTGCTTTCCCGCAGGAAATGGATCGCTTTCGCGTGTATCGTCCTGTTATTCGGCCTTCCTGTTTTCATGCTGCCGGACAAGATAGAAAAGGAAACTCCCTTTGCTTTGAAGTATAATGAAATATTCGGGAGCGCCACCTATAAAGAAAAAATCAAACCAGTGGTTGATAAAGCGCTGGGAGGCACCCTGCGGCTGTTCGTGGAGAAAGTCTACCAAGGCAGTTACTTTACCCGCAGCGAGGAGATGGTGCTCACCATCACCGCTTCGATGCCCAACGGCACCACCCTTTCACAGATGAACGACCTGGTCGTCAAGATGGAGCGTTACCTGAGCGGTTTTCCCGAAATACGGCAGTTCCAGACCAGTATCCCTAATGCCCGGCGCGCCTCGATCAATGTCTTTTTCCGGAAAGAAGCGGAGCAGGGCGGCTTCCCCTACCAGTTGAGAAGCAATGTGATCAGCAAAGCCCTGGAATTGGGAGGTGGAAGCTGGGGAGTTTATGGGTTGCAGGACCAGGGGTTCAGCAACGAAGTGCGCGATATGGCCGGGCAGTATAAGGTAAAACTCTACGGGTATAACTACGATGAATTGTCGGCATGGACGGACAGCCTGAAACAGCGGTTGCTTACCTACCGCCGCATCCGGGAGGTGATCGTCAACTCCAATTTTTCGTGGTATAAGGACGATTATCAGGAGTTCTCGTTCGACCTGAAAAGGGAACAGCTTGCGGCACGGGGTATCCTCCCCGGTGAATTGTTCGCTTCCCTGCAACCGGTCTTTGCGAGGAATATGTGGGCAGGATCCGTGGTGATGGACGGGGAAAACGAAGACATCATCCTCTCCGGCAGGCAGGCAAGGGAATATGATATCTGGGCATTGCAGCATCTGGGGCGTCACGTGGGCGATCGCTACTATAAACTGGACGAAGTGGCCGATATTGCCAGGGGGCAGGCGCCGCAGGAGGTAGGTAAGGAAAACCAGCAATACCGTCTGGTACTGCAATACGATTATATCGGCTCCAACACGCAGGGGCAGAAAATCCTGGAAAGGGAGGTCGAGGAGTTCAACAAGCGGCTCCCCATGGGTTATACCGCGCAAAGGGAAGACAGCTACTGGGGCTGGGGCAAGAAAGACAATAAGCAGTACCGGTTGATAGGGTTGCTGATCGTGATCATTTTCTTCACCAGTTCCATCCTGTTCAATTCGCTGAAGCAGCCGCTGGCCGTGATTTTTATCATCCCGGTATCCTTTATCGGTATTTTCCTGACGTTTTACTGGTTCAGGCTCAACTTCGACCAGGGCGGCTTTGCCTCGTTTATCCTCCTGTCGGGCATCACCATCAACGCCGGGATTTATATCACGGACGAATACAACCGGATAAGAAAGCGCAGGCCCCGCCTCTCCCCGTTACGTACTTACCTGAAAGCCTGGAACGCGAAGATCATCCCCATCTTCCTGACCGTTATCTCCACCGTGCTCGGCTTTATCCCGTTTCTGGTCGGCACGCAAAAAGAAGGCTTCTGGTTCCCACTGGCGGCAGGCACCATCGGCGGGCTGATCATGTCCTTTATCGGGATCTTTATTTTCCTCCCACTATTGATGGTGAAGAGGAAAAGTGGCAGAATTCGAACAGAATCTTAACACAATATTCTTTGGCCGGTTTCACCTTTTTCTGTTTATTTGCAGGAAAGCCAGAATGAATAAGGGAAACAATCGATTAATTTACAGCAAATTAAAAATATAAGTTATAAATGAGTTAAAAAATTTGGAGATAACGATGCGTTTCTACTCTTTTGTATCCGTGATAAGAGACAGCATATGAAACTCAATAAAAGGACAAAAGACAAAACTCTTTCATCGAAAGGGAATATGAGTGAATCATTTAATTAAAATTTATCAAGTATGAAGAAAAAATTATTATCGGGCATATTTTCCCTTGCACTCCTCGCAACCGCAGGTTATGGAGTAAACAAAAGTATGAAAAGTGACGCTAATCTAAGTGATTTGGTGTTGGCGAATGTGGAAGCACTAGCGCAAAGCGAAGACGATATTGACGATATGATTGCACTTTGTGATTATTTGGATGGTCATTATTGCAACTACTTTGTAGTAACTCCGTCGGGTGGTGTAGGATGGTCTCATTGGAATATGATAAATAAATATTAGGAGGTTAAGCACATTGGTAAGTCGGTATCAAATCTATTAATTGGCTTACAAACTATCTTACCAATGTGCTTATTATTTACTCCTATTAAGGGCTCAACGGAACAATATGATTATTATATGAGAAAAGTATATGTTTATTTACTAGTGATATTGATTACGGCTTGTAAGAATAAAAGTGATATAAAAGTTATATCATTACCTCAGCCGAAGGTTGTTACTCCTGAAGTGTTACCTGATGAACTTATCATGCGATCGCCTCTTGAAATAAAATCTTATGGAGATTATCTGTTATTTACACAGCCAATGATGGGTAAGTCGCTTTTATTTTATAACAGAAAAACAGCTCATCAATTTTATTGGGGGGAAATTGGGAGCGGTCCTGATGATTTTATGTCGGCTTCTTGCATTTATCATAACTATGATGATAACGCAATAGAAATCTATGATACGAATTTGCGAAAAATGGTATCTTTTAAAACGCATATAGAAAACGATTCAATTTCCCTAATCTCTAAAGAGAGATTTCAAGTTAATACAGATTCAATTTCAACTTTAGGACTTCATAAGATGGATAACGGGTATTATGTAAGCCAAGCGTTATTTGGACACGAGAATATGTTTGTTCTGTTTGATAAAGATTTGAAAATCATTAAAACTTTTGGAGAAAAGCCGATAAGAGAAATGCCTGATGCGAATTATTCATATTTATACGGGTGGTTTGCCTCCATAGGTAATAAATTGTATTTTGCTTCCCAGTCTACCGGATATTTAGTTTGTTATGAGATAACTGATAAAGGTGACGTCAAAAAAGAGTGGGATGCATTTTTCACTACTCCAAAATATGAAATAAATCCTGCTTTTAATTGGGCAAAAAAGAATCAACAAGGCTTTTACGACATTCAATTGAATGACAAGTATCTTTTTCTTTCATTTAGCGGTAAAACTTTTGAAACAAAAGACATTTATCCCGAAAGCATCGTTATACTTAAACACAGTGGCGAATTACAGAAACATATTAAGCTTGATGAAGGCCATATATTACTGAAGTTTACTTTGGTGGGTGACAGCATTTATGCTGTTGCGATTGATCAAATGATTAAGTTTAACTGGAAAAAAGAATTATAACGAATGGAAGATTCGCTATTAATTATACAATTTAAAGGATTGATTGAAGGTAAATCCCTTAATAAAAAGGCATTAATCAATAATTCTAAACAACTAAATTTTTAAAGAAATGAAAAAGAAAATACATATACTCATCTTCTTTAGCACACTATTCTTCTTGTCATGTAATCAGACGATCAATAACCCAATCCAACATTTCACCCCCGCCAAAAAACAAAGGTTAATCCACTCAAAAATAATTCATCTGGAAGAGTTTGACATATTAATGCCAGCCCATGTTTTTCGGATGGATGGCTCATATATGGTTTGGGATAATAACAATGAGAAGATGTTCAGCCTTGTTAATTTCGATTCGAAAAAAGTAATCAAGGGTATCAGGAAAGGGAATGGACCCGGAGAAATTATATCTACAATCAGTGTTCAGGTTAAAGACGGTAGACTTTTGATATACGATTCTGATAGAAGAAAAATAAGCCGGATCGATATATCATCTGATACAATATTGACGCTAAAAGAAGTCGAAGATATTAATTTCGATAAAAGACTATTTGTAATAAACTATCAGGGCTCACATATCATAGCTACCGGACTATTTGAAGATGCATGGTTAGCCACTTTGAAAGGGAATGGAGAAATAATATCAAAAGTGGACTTCCCTACTTTTGAAGAGACCAACAATATCCCCAAGATGGAATTATCCATGTTATATCTCAGCACGCACACAGCAAATAAACCGGATAATAAGAAAGTGGTTGCCGCGACGCAAGACCTTGGGGTAATATCTTTCTTCAATTATATCAATGGATTGATATTGGAAGAATATAAGCAGTTAAAATATTACGGGCCAGAATTCATTTTACCGGAGAGAGGTGGCATTGCCTGGTCTAGAGATGGTCAAATAGGATTTTGCGGACTGGACTGTGATGATGAGTACGTGTATGCTTTATACTCCGGAAGAACGTTTACAGAACATGGAATGCTGAGTCATCATTGTGAAAATTTATTGATATATGACTGGGATGGTAATCCTGTCAAACATTATATTTTAGATATCCCACTCTTTTCAATGAAATTTGATAATGAAAAAAACACAATTTACGGAATAGGATATCATCCTGAAGGCGCTTTTGTAGAATATCAATTAGATAATTTGGAGGCCAAGTAATGTAAATCCCAATTCATAAATATACCCCTGCAATGATACATTATTTTCCACTTTTTACCCCTGCAATGATACAAAAAAAAGAGAAAAATACCCATGCAATGAAACAATTCCACTATATTTGTATCTGAACTATTTCGATAAGTGTGTAGGACGAGTGGAATTTATGTCCTTGCACCCTTGCTCGTTTACCGAATTTCTAACCGCCACGGGTAACAAACGATATATTGAGATTCTTACCGAGCCTTCACTCACAACGGCACTACCTTCGGCGGGTTTGCCGGATCTCCCTATAAAGCACGCGAAACAGGTGAGGCCTTTCGTACATTGGCTAAAGCCATGTTATTGGAATTATCCTATCCTGTAACGCAAACGGTACTGCCTGCTATTTCGGATTTAAAAAAATCACCAAAACTATTTTGGCTTGACGCCGGATTAGTAAACTATTCGGTTAATTAATTTACCATTTTATATGATTTCCCAGTTGCCGGGGATAGTATAAAAATAAATTAGAATTTTTATCAGATTAAAATATGAAGAAAGTATTTATACTCTTGATTGTGATATGTTTTACAATGTGTAAACAAAAACCACAAACTGAGGGTACTATTTTCGTTGATCTGGATCGAGCGGAGAGAGCCTCTCTGTTCGATTACTTCCATTCCATTGAGTTAATTTCACTGGAAACTTCGCCTGATGTTCTTATTGTAGGTATCTCGAAAATGATTGTTCACCAGGATAAATATTATGCGTTGGATAAAAATCAATGTATCATTTTTGTGTTTGATAAAACAGGGAAATTTCTTTTTAAAATAGGAAAAAAGGGGCAAGGTGCCGGAGAATATGTATTTATCCAGGATTTCAATATCAACCCTTTTTCAGGCCACCTTGAAATACTTGAACCTTATGGCAATGTGCATGTTTATGATGTATCAGGCAACTATATCGAAACAAAACGGATTGCTTTCTCCGGTTTTCGCGTCGTACACACGCTTTCTGCTGTAAATAGCCACACACACGTATTTCATACGATGTTTGAACCTGAAAAAATTATTTATTTCAATCTGGACGAGCAAAAGCTGTTGCATCAAGAATTTGAAGAAAACAGGCGTCTTGGTAGTTTCTCTAATAATCCTTACCAGTACCAGGATGACTGGTTTTTTTCCGGCCTGTTCATCCTGTAGTGTACAAAATGGGAAAGGAAAAGCTTGAAGTTGCTTTTCAATTCGATTTTGGAACAATACGCTTATAGCGTCATGAAAAAGAAAATCTTCATCTGCTTTCTTGCCCTCGGGTATATGCTGTACGCCCATGCCCAGGCAGACCTCGACACTCTTGCAGGGAGGATAACGGAACGACTGCGCCACCATGCACCCGAAACGGTTTACCTGCAAACTTCAAAAGGTATTTACGAAACAGGGGAAGACCTCTGGTTTAAAGCATACCAGTTGGATGCGCAGACACTTCTGTTTTCCGCCCTTAGCCAGACACTTTACTTAGAAATAAGGGGTGAAAACGACTCGCTGGTATGGCAGGAGAAATACCCCATAGAGAACGGTGTGGCCGAGGGACATGTACATATCGACAAAGAACTGCCCCCGGGCGACTACTTTATAGAAGCCTTCACCTCCCATTCATTCCACGCCGACAGCAACCAGCTATCATCGGTAAGGAAGATACGGGTTGTGGATAATATCAGCGGGAATGCTCACACATCCGATACAATCGCCCTGACCGGTACGGAGCATTTCTCCATCCTGCCCGAAGGGGGAAACCTCGTTCACGGACTGCCGGCACGCGTAGCTTTCAAAGCTACTGACGGTCGGGGAAACCCCATGGAGGTATCGGGCATGCTCTACGAAAACGGCCGGCCGTTACAACCGTTCTCCACTTTGGATGCAGGCATGGGGGTTATGGACTTCACTCCCGGGAAGGGTAAGACATACCACATGGAACTCACCGGCGGGAAGAGCCATCCCCTACAACCAATCCATGCCGAAGGCATTTCTTTGCGGCTATCCGGACAAACCAAAGGACATTTGCTGTTTACCGTCCGGCAAAGTGCCGGACTGCCCCGGCAACCGTTTTACCTGCTCGGGCAACAGAGGGGCGTGGTATGCAACATAGCCAGGGGAATGTTGGGGGACAGCATCATGGTAAAAATACTGCTGGATGATTTCCTGGGACAGGGTATCGCGCAGTTCACACTCTTCACCCATGACATGAAGCCCGTAGCCGAACGGTTGGTGTACCTGTTCCCTGAAAAAAAACTGAATATTTGCGTTACAACCGCCAAAAAGGCCTATTTCACCCGCGAAAAGGCAGAAGTAACCATAAGGGTTACCGACGAAGACGGCAACCCCGTGCAGGCGAATCTGGGAGTCAGCGTATTCGATGAAGCCTATCACAACCCCGCCAATCCGGCCAATATACTCTCCCATTACCACCTTTCCACCCAATTGAAGGGAAAGATTTACAATCCGGCCTATTATTTTGATGAGGATAATAAAGACCGCCGGGAGGCGCTGGACCTCTTGATGCTCACGCAAGGCTGGCGGCGTTATGTGTGGGATGCCGGCACCTTTATCCCATGTGGTGAAGCAATCCTTGCCGACGGCATATCCGGACGGCAGACGTTTAAAAGCGAACGCAAAAGCAGGGATGTCAACAGCGGTGAACAGCTCGTGCAGGTATTCGGCGCTGAAGGGGACGCCCGGTTTATATGGACCGATTCGGCAGGATATTTCCTCGTGGAATCGGATATGCTGAGGGAGTTGAGGGGCGGTTACATCTACCTGAAGCCCATGCTAGGGGAAGAATTCACGCCACAAATACAAACCAAAGGATCTTTTCATGTAATCGACAGCCTCCGGAAGATAAAACCGCGCAATTATCCCCTTACAGGCGACATGCCACAACCGGAAAAGAAGTATGAAGCCAATATACCGGTGATGAGCGGCGACAGCATTATCCTGTTGGATGAATTTACCGTGACCGGGACAAAAGGGCGCGTTTACAGGGACAAGTTCATGGGAGGGTTGGACAACATGGCGCAAAGGAACCTGAACCCGGCATGGGTATGCGAATGTCCCCCCGGATATCTCAATGACTATCAGCCGGGATATACACACCATCCGTCAGGAGGTGCAAGATCCGGAAAATACGATAGAAAAAGACTGGCGCCGGTTCACGGGAAAATATACAGAATGATTAAGTATGAGCCGAGGGAAGACGGCGTATGGTATGTGGAAGATATTCAGGAGATAGAGTATAGGGGCCCGTATTACAGCGACGAAGAACTGATGCGGATGAACAATATCCAACGGGAGAAGGGCTATTACGGCAAACGGGAATTTTACCAGCCCGATGAGTTTGACATACTCTCTTCGGTTCCCGATAGCCGCAATACGCTTCTCTGGGATCCCGGCGTGGTAACTGACGAAAACGGCGAGGCAACCATTTCATTCTACTGTTCGGACATCAATAACAAGTTCAAGGTTCATGTGGAAGGAGCCGGGGGAAACGGGCTGCTCGGTACTGGTAAGAAAGAGTTCCGCGTAATGAGGAATGTGAAAGGTCTAATGGAATAACAATACGACTGAAAACGTTGAACGACGAATTGATCGTTTATACCAATAACCTCTATTTCGAAAATAAAAATAATCAGGCATTCACAATCTCACCGCCGTTAGGATGCAGGCATTGCCCAGTCATGTAAGTCGAATCGTCAGATGCCAGAAACAGAAAACAGGTAGCCACTTCGTTGGGTTCCCCCGCTCTGCCCATCGGCGTATCGCTTCCGAATTCAGCGACCCTTTTCTCATCGAATGTCGACACAATCAGAGGCGTCCATATAGGGCCGGGGGCAACAGCATTCACCCGTATTTTCCTGGGAGCCAGACTTTGGGCAAGGCTTCGGGTGAAACTGATGATAGCGCCCTTGGTTGCGGCATAATCGATGAGCTTCCCGCTTCCACGGTAAGCTGTTACGGAACTTGTATTCACAATGGCGCTCCCTTCTTTCAGGTGTGCCAGAGCGTACTTGGTAACCCAAAAATATGAAAACACGTTGTTGGCAAAAGTGCGCTCCAATTGTTCGGTCGATATTTCTTCCAGGCTTTCTGTTTCCCAATGCAAAGCAGCATTGTTCACCAAAATATCGAGTTTGGAAAATGTATCGATGGTTTTATCGACAGCTTTTTTGCAATTCACTTCTTTGGACAGGTCTCCTTTTATTAACAGGCATTCCCTTCCCATTTCGCGGATCTCTTCCTGCGTGGCTTTCGCATCGTCCGTTTCACTCAAATAAGCTATGGCGATATCTGCTCCGTTTGCCGCAAAAAGCAAGGCTGTTGCCTTTCCTATACCGCTGTCGCCACCGGTTATAAGAGCAACTTTTCCGTCGAGTTTATTTTCTTGTTTCACAGGTTCGGTATTGGGAACCGGCGTCATTTTCGATTCTTTTCCGGGACGGCGTTGCTTTTGCTTTGGACGTAATTTCTTTTCTTCACTTTGTTTCTGCATAATTCTTTATAAGTTTCATCTTCCGGATGATAATGATAACATATATAAAACCTTTCCTGAAGAGTATTTGTTCTCGGGAACCTATGGTATTATAGTTAATTATACATCTATATGTGAAGAAAAATGAAGAAAAATTATAAAGGAGCCGGTGAGGCCATTCGTTCACCGTGTGGCCGGTACACACTCATTTAACATCCGGTTGGACAATGGACCAATGCGTATGAACGATTTTCCATTGTCCGCCCCGTTCAAGCCTGTATACTTCGGTACAATTCCACTTATGTACATCGTTCCCTACATATGAAAACAGGTTGAACGTTAATACTGCCATGCTGTTTACGGCGGTTACGTTCGGATTAACCATCTCATACCTGTCCACAGAGATCTTTCCCGTTGCCGGTTTATAATAGTTCCTCAGGTTTTCAAGCCCCTCCATCCGCTGCTCAATGGCTGGATCGAAATAAGTAACATCATCGGCCGAAAGATCGAGGTAACCACCCGGATCGCCCTGATTCCATTTTTCCAAAGCCGCTTTCTCCAACGCAATAATGGTTGCGGATAGTTCTTCCGCGTTCGTTTGTGCATACACTGTTCCTGCCATAAATATCGATAAAATTAAAAATATTTTTCTCATATCATCCCGATATCGCGCAGCCATGAAAGGACGCGGTGAGGCCATTCATTTACTGTGTGGCCGGTATTGCGCAATCCGTAACCATGCCCACCGGATGGATATAAATGCATGGCCGCCGGAACTTTCGCTTCCTTCAACGCGTAATAATAGAACAGGCTGCTGTCGATATGATCCTTGTCATCCTGGGTCTGGATAAGGATGGTAGGAGGGGTATCGGCATTTACTTTCAGTTCGGAAGCAATGGAGAAATCCTCCCCCGCTAAATAGGCAGGATAGACAAGGATACAGAAATCGGGACGAAGGCTTACGTCATCAAAAGTATCGGTTTTCGGATAGGTACGTTCACCATATGCCGTACTCGCCATGGCCGAGAGATGCGCCCCGGCAGAAAAGCCCATCACTCCGATCCTGCCAGGATCGATATTCCACTCTCCGGCATGGGAGCGTGTATAGGCGATGGTGCGTTGCAGATCCTGCAAAGGAGCTCCATGTTTCGCTAATCCTTCGCGGCGCGGCACACGGTATTTCACCAGCACACAGTTGATCCCGAAACTGTTGAACCGCTTACAGATCTCGGATCCTTCCAGGTTATATGCCAGTATATTGTAACCGCCGCCCGGATTCACAATGATGGTGGCGCCCGAATTGTTATCGGCAGGGGCGGGATAAAAGGTAAGCGTCGATTCGCTCACGTTACTGATGCGCAGTACAGGACATCCGGCCACTTTATTACCGCTCAGGTCATCCACCTGTTTCATCTTCCGGGATTCACCCGGTGCGCCGTCGGGAAACAACAAAACTGGATTATGCTGTGCCGTTAGGGTCATCGTCATTACTGAAAATAAGAAAAGTGAAAAAATGGTTCGTTTCATTGTCTTTTTGCATGATGCATTTCGGACAAAAGTACATGAAAAAAATTATATTCTCAAATTCCCGGTCTCTATTGATTGTAAAATAAGGACGAAACAGAATTCAGACAGAATCTTAACAATTTATTCTTTGGACGGTCTGATAAAAAGGATTGACGATGGTAAACAATATTCTAAAGTTGCAGTCAATGACTTTGAAAATATAACTTATCATTATTTTAATATCTACGCGGGAAAGAAATATTTTTATGTTATATATGTCGGGCATAAAGAAGATGATAACTTTTTTGACAGGACTTTAGAAGTATATAATTACGAAGGAAATCCAATAATTAAATATACATTTGATATAATTCCTTTTTATTTCGTTGTGGATGAAGATAATGGATACATATATGCCACGAATGCAAATTATGAAGATTATCTATTAAGATATAAACTATAAACCTAATTCCCTGCCACAAATTCATTTTATATTACGATGATAGAAAAAAAACGCCCGGTTGATGTTATCTTTGCAGTCTAAATATAATTGCAGCAAATGGATCAAAAACAATATCTTCTGGGGATGACGCTTACCGAGATCACAGAAAGCGTGACGGAACTGGGCCTGCCCAAATTCACAGGCAAACAGGTTGCCGACTGGGTGTACGTGAAACGGGTGAAGCGCATCGACGAGATGACCAATATATCACTGAAGAACCGGGAACTCCTCTCGGGGAAATTCGACATAGGAAGATCGGAACCGCTGGAGATACAGATATCGGTCGATGGCACACGGAAGATGCTGTTCAGGACATACAGCGGGAAATTTATAGAGACCGTGACCATTCCCGAAGAGGACCGCCTCACTATCTGCGTCTCCTCGCAGGTGGGATGCAGGATGGACTGCGACTTCTGCATGACCGGAAAACAGGGATTCCACGACAATCTTACCGCCACGGAAATTTTAAACCAGGTCTACTCGGTGCCCGATTCGGAGGCGATCACCAACTTAGTATTCATGGGAATGGGTGAGCCGCTGGATAACTACAGGAACGTAAAGAAGGCGACGGAATTACTCCAGGCTGAATATGGACCGGCCTGGAGCCCGCGGCGGATCACGCTTTCCACTATCGGGTTGAAATCGAACCTGAAACGTTTTCTCGACGAAAGCAAATGCCACCTGGCCGTCAGTTTGCACAACCCGGTTGCGGAAGAACGGCTCGCCATCATGCCGGTAGAGAGATCAGCGCCCGCCGCTTCGGTGATCGAAATGCTGCGGGAGTACGACTGGAGCCACCAGAGGAGACTTTCGTTCGAATACATCATGTTCGACGGGGTAAACGATTCGCTGCTCTATGCACGTGAACTTTCCAAACTGCTTGCAGGACTGGATTGCCGCATCAACCTGATCCGGTTCCATGTAATCCCGATGAGCAACCTGAAACCCTCCACCGACGAAAATATGGTCAGGTTCCGCGATTTTCTCACTGCGAAAGGATTCATCTGCACCATCCGCGCCTCAAGGGGGGAGGATATCTTCGCCGCCTGCGGCATGCTGTCCACGGCGAAGTTAGGAGGAGTTTAACGATTATTTCAGTCTTCTCGGTTTTATTTCACACAAATAATCGTATATTTGTTCACTTAACGCCATAGCATCGTTCGGGTAAATTTACTTATTGTTGGGTAAGCCCGGCCTTTGCTCATTTGGCTTGACAAAAATATAAACCTTTAAAACTACGTCGATATGAAACGAGCAGATAGATTCTTTTCACTGATGAAACGATTTACCGTTTTACCCGCAGTGCTTGCTTTATTAGCGCTGTTTACATCGTGTGACAGCGGGGGGAGTTTTTTCACCGCTTCGGGCACCACCAACGAAATAATCGTACTGATGGACGAGACTGCCTGGGAGGGTACTGCAGGAAGAGCGCTTTTCGACGTACTCAACTCCAACGCGAAGGCATTACCGCAACCCGAACCCAATTTCAGGATACTGCAACTTGTCCCGGAAAATTTTAGCAGCACTTTCAAGATGGCTAGAAACGTGATTATTCCCGAAATATCCAATATATACAGCTACCCAAAACTTACGGCGGATATCGACAAATATGCCATGGGGCAGGTCATCATGAATATCCATGCTCCCGATACGGCCAGTTTTGTAAAGTTTGTGAGCGAAAACAGGGAGAGTATAGTGGACTATTTTATCACGAAAGAGTTAGAACGCAACGCGCAATATCTCAAAAACCAGGCAAAGGAGCCTCTCTCGCGCGCAAAGCAGGTGTTCGATATCGATATCCATTTCCCAAAGGGACTGTCCAACGTCACCGAACACGAAAACTTCTACTGGGCGACCAACAATGCCGCACGGGGACGCCAGGACATTGTGATATACCAGTTTCCCTATACGACGGAGACTGTCTTCGAAAGAGATTCGCTCATCGGGATCCGCAACAGGGTGTTAGGGAGATATATCAAGGGATCGTTCGATTCGGAAATGACAACCGCCGTTCTCACCTACCCGCCCGATTACCGGAAGATGGAGATGGACGGCCTCTTCAGGGCCGAACTGCGCGGCCTGTGGGAAATGAGCACCGATATGATGGGCGGCCCGTTCGTGATGCATGCGTTCGTGAATGAAAACACCGGCATGGTGGTGGTAGTGGAGGTTTTTGTTTACGCCCCCGAAATGAATAAACGGAACCTACTGCGTAATCTGGAATCCACACTATACACCATAAGCATCCCCAAAAAGGAAAAAGAGAGATCATAACAGGCTACCCGGTAGCTTTTTAACTATATATAAGGTCTTCTAATCAACATATATACATGTCAGAATTAATCAAGGTGGGCATCACACATGGCGATGTGAACGGCGTAGGATATGAGATCCTGCTGAAAGCCTTTTCCGACGCCCGGATACTCGAGTTGTTCCACCCAATTGTATACGGATCATCCAAATCAGCGTCCTATCACCGCAAGGTATTGAACAGCGACTCCGTTAATTTCCATATCATCTCCAGGGTCGAAGAGTCCCATGAAGGAAAAATCAATCTTATCAACTGTGTCAGGGAAGAGATCAAGATAGAACTGGGCTCGGCAAGCACCGATGCGGGAGAATCGGCCTATACGGCATTGGATGTTGCCTGCCGTGATCTTGCCAATGGCAGGATAGACCTGCTGGTCACCCTTCCTATCAACAAGGATACTATTCAGAACGACCGGTTTCATTTTCCCGGACATACGGAATTTCTGGAAGAGCGTTTTGCTGCGAACCACGAAAAGGCCCTGATGATTATGGCCACGGAGACATTGCGCGTGGCGCTGGTAACCACTCATGTTCCCCTCTCGGAGGTATCATCGAAGCTCTCGAAAGAACTCATCATGGAGAAACTGAAGACCCTTGACCATACGTTGAAACGGGATTTCAGGGTGGAGAACCCGCGTATCGCAGTCCTGGGACTGAACCCCCACGCCGGTGAGAACGGACTGTTGGGAAAAGAAGAGGCCGAGATCATTGCCCCTACCGTGAAAGAGGCGCAGGACAACTGGATACTCTGTGCGGGCCCTTTTGCAGCCGACGGTTTTTTCGGTTCAGGACGCTTCAAGGAGTTTGATGCCATCCTGGCAATGTACCACGATCAGGGATTGATCCCTTTCAAGACCCTCGCCATGGATTCAGGGGTGAATTTTACGGCGGGGCTTCCCATTGTGCGCACTTCACCCGACCATGGTACCGCTTACGATATCGCGGGAAAGAACCTGGCCTCCGACGAATCGTTCCGGCAGGCTATCTATATGGGAATCGACATTTTCAGGAACAGGCAGGCTTATGATGAGGCACGCAAAAACCCGCTCCGCAAAATGTTCTTTGACCGGGGCAAGGATGACGAGAAACTGGATCTGACAAAAGAGGAAGAGATATAAAAACAAAAAACGCGGTGAAATGCCGCGCTTTTTGTTTTTAGACTTAGAATTCTGCTTTGAAATGATCAATTGTTTTCCGGACGCAGTTTTCTTACGACTGCTCCGGTCCGCCACATTTCGCTTTCGCGGAGGGCTTTCAGTTCCTCTTCCAGTTTCTCCCGGTAATCGGACTGTGAATTGCTGTTGATGGAGCGTTGCGCCTCATTGCCACAGGCGACCTCTTTGTAGAGTTTCTCGAAGACCGGTTTGGTGGCGTCGTGGAACGGCCCCATCCAGTCGAGGGCGCCGCGTTGTGCAGTAGTTGAACAGTTGGCATACATCCAGTCCATTCCTTTCTCGGCGAATAATGGCATCAGCGACTGGGTAAGCTCTTCCACCGTTTCGTTGAACGCTTCGGACGGCGTATGCCCGTTCTCACGTAATACTTCGTATTGCGCCAGCAACAGCCCCTGGATAGCGCCCATAAGCGTGCCGCGCTCACCGGTAAGATCAGAGTATACCTCACGTTTGAAATCGGTTTCGAACAGATAGCCTGATCCTACGCCGATCCCGAGGGCGACAGCGCGGTCATGCGCCTTTCCGGTAGCATCCTGATAGACGGCATAACTGGAGTTCAGCCCCCGTCCTTCCAGGAACATCTTCCGGAGGCTTGTACCCGATCCTTTGGGAGCCACCAGGATCACATCCACATCTGCAGGAGGAATGATACCGGTGCGTTCCTTATAGGTAATACCGAAGCCGTGTGAGAAATAGAGCGCCTTACCGGGAGTCAGATGCTTCTTCACCGTGTCCCACAGGGCGATCTGTGCCGCATCTGACAGGAGGTACTGGATAATGGTTCCCCGTTCGCAGGCCTCTTCAATATCGAAGAGCGTTTCGCCCGGCACCCATCCGTCGGCTACCGCCTTATCCCAGGTCTTGCTCTTTTTCCGCTGTCCTATGATCACGTTGAAGCCGTTATCACGCAGGTTGAGCGACTGTCCGGGACCTTGCACACCGTAACCGATCACCGCTATTGTTTCATTCTTCAATACTTCCCGGGCTTTTTCCAGAGGAAATTCGTCGCGGGTGACTACATTTTCCTCAACCCCGCCAAAATTCATTTTTGCCATATTTATCAGACTATTAGAGTCAGGAATCAAGACCTCCAGATTCATCATTTCAAGATTCCAGAATTCTAGGATTCAGATATCCCAGGGATTTCAGGGATTCCAGGATTTGAGATTCCTGGATTTCGAAATTCGAGAAACAAAAAATCAAGATATAAGAATCAGAATAGAAGTCGCAACCCATTGACCATTGTGAATATAATTAATTTTCTTGTTTTATTGATTCTATATTACACTTTCAGGTTTACCCATGCCGTTTCTCTGCTGCTCCCATTTGGCCAGCATATCGCTCAGGCGTTCCACCTTCGATTTGGTGATGGCGATCCTTCCCGAACGGACGAACTGTAACACGCCAATGGTATCGGCCAGTTCCTCGAAAAGTCCCTGGGTCTCCTCGTAATGCCCTGCCTTCAGAAACACCACGCAGTCCTTATTGACCTCCAGGATACGGATATTATATTTTCTCACCAAATATTCTATGGAACCATGTTCCATCACCTTGTCGGTGGAAAGCTTATAGAGCGCCAGTTCCTGATGCACCAGATCTTCATTGGTGTTATAATAGGCCTTCAGGATATCTACCCGTTTGTCGATCAGGCGTACCAGTTTCTTCATCACCTCTTCGTCATCGGAAAAAGTGGTGATGGTGAATTTATGTATCCCCCTGATGGCGGATGGCGAAACCGACAATGTTTCAATGTTCAGTTGCCTGCGGGTAAAGATGGTTGTGATCTGATTGAGCACACCTACCGTATTTTCTGAGAAAATAGTAATGGTATATAATGTTTTATTCCCGTCCATTTTTACTTTTCATTTTTTAATTTTTCACTTTTGCTTCGCGTAATCTGCTCCTGCTCGGCAAATCCAAACAAGTTTGTTTTTGCTCTTGCGTACTTACAGATTTCACTTTTCGTTTTTCACTCTAAAGCGTATATCCGTTCCCCAACATAATATTGGTAACGGTACCCCCGGCAGGCACCATCGGGTACACCATCCCTTTGGTTTCCACTACCACTTCAAGCAGATAGGCCCCTTGGTGCTCCAGCATCTCCTGTATAGCGCTATCCAGTTCTCCGCGCTGTGTTACTTTCCGCCCTTTGATATTATATGCATCGGCGATCTTGATGAAGTCGGGATTTTTCAGGTGTGTCTCCGAATAGCGTTCATCAAAGAAAAGCTCCTGCCATTGACGTACCATCCCCAGAAAATTATTGTTCAGGAGAATGATCTTCACATCTATACCGTACTCCATAATGGTTCCGAACTCCTGGATAGTCATCTGCAGGCCGCCGTCGCCTACGAAAATACAAACCGTTCTGTCCGGGGCGCCGTATTTGGCGCCGATCCCCGCGGGCAGTCCGAATCCCATCGTTCCCAATCCGCCCGATGTGACCATACTGCGCGATTGATTGTATTTGAAATAACGGGTGGCCATCATCTGATGTTGTCCCACATCCGTCACACAGATTGCATTGTTGTGTGTGGCTTCGGTGATCTTATTCACTACTTCACCCATTTTTATCTCTCCTCCATTTTCAGGATAGAGCTCGTTCTTGATGATGCAATCGTATTCCTTTTGCGCATACGGTTTGAATTCCTCCAACCACTCGGGGTGCGCTTTCTTTTCGATCAGCCCGGTTACCATCGGTAGCGTCTGTTTGGCGTCGCCCAGCACCTTGACAGTGGTTTTTACATTTTTGTCCATTTCGGCAAGGTCTATATCAAAATGGATCACCTTCGCCTGTTTGGCATAGGTCTTCAGATCGCCCGTCACGCGGTCGTCGAAACGCATGCCAATGGCAATCAGCACATCACATTCATTTGTCTTGATATTGGTCGCCACATTCCCATGCATGCCCAGCATACCGCAATTCAGCGGGTGATCCGAAGGTATGGCCGACAATCCCAGGATGGTAGACCCGAAAGGAATACCGCCTTTTTCGAGAAAAGCACGCAACTCTTCTTCGGCATTTCCGAGGATCACCCCCTGCCCTACGAGTGCGAACGGTTTTTTGGCGCTGTTAATGAGGTCGGCCGCCATCTTTATCTTGTCTTCTTCCACTTCAGGTTGCGGGTGATAACTCCGTAAAAAGGATGTTTTTTGGTAGGAGTAGTCACACTTGAGTACCTGTGCATCTTTGGCGATATCGAGTACCACCGGTCCGGGGCGGCCGCTCGAAGCTATGTAGAACGCTCTCGATACCGCCCAGGCGATATCTTCAGCACGCCGTACCTGGTAAGCCCATTTGGTGATGGGTTGCGTGACGCCGATCACATCGGCTTCCTGAAAAGCATCGGAACCCAACAGGGTCGAATTTACCTGTCCCGAGATCACCACCAACGGAGTGCTGTCCATCATTGCATCGGTGATGCCGGTGATCGCGTTGGTCGCCCCCGGGCCGGATGTAACGAGGGCTACACCCACCTTCTCCGAAACCCGTGCATATCCTTGCGCCGCATGCAGCGCTCCCTGTTCATGACGCACCAGTATGTGTCTTACTTCCTCTTTATGATCATATAAGGCATCAAATACCGGCATAATAGCCCCGCCCGGATAACCGAATATGGTATCTACCCCTTCGGCAATCAGTGAACGGATAAGCACTTCACTCCCCGGAATAGTTTCCGTCTTAACGGAAAGGGGCGTAGTTAATGGGGTTTGATTATCTCTGTTCATACACTCTTACTCTTTAAACTTGAACTTAAAATTGTAAAACCTGTTTTCACACGATTATTTTATATTTACCCTAGGGTGTGTGGAACTCGCTTTAATCATGTTCCTTTATAAGAACTTTTCTTCCGCTCGTTTCAAATCATTCTTACCGCTCCCAGATCGGCCGAACTTACAAAAGCGGCGTACGCCTTCAATGCTTTCGATATCACTCTGTCGCGTTGGGGCTTGAAGGCATTTTCCCCTTTAGCCTCTTCCTGCTTTCTTCTTTCCTGAAGTTCTTCGTCAGTGATCTTTAAGTTGATGGAACGGCCGGGGATATCTATCCCGATGATGTCTCCGTCGCGCACCAGCCCGATACTGCCACCGGCAGCCGCTTCGGGAGAGATATGGCCGATTGAGAGACCCGAAGTACCGCCCGAAAAGCGTCCGTCAGTGATCAGGGCGCACTTTTCCCCGAGATGTCTGGCTTTGATATAGGATGTGGGATAGAGCATCTCCTGCATGCCCGGGCCTCCCTTGGGGCCTTCGTAGACGATCACCACCACATCACCTGCCTCCACGTCTCCGTTAAGGATACCGGTGCAGGCATCATCCTGAGAGTGGAACACTTTAGCTTTACCGTTGAATTTCCAGACACTCTCGTTTACCCCGGCCGTTTTCACCACACAGCCTTTTTCGGCGATGTTCCCTTTCAGGATAGCCAGTCCGCCATCTTTGGTATAAGCATGCTCCACATTGCGGATACAGCCGTTCTCCCTGTCGGTATCCAGCTCTTTGAACTGTGCGTTCTGCGAAGCCATCACGATATTGTAGCGGTTACCAGGCGCGGACGAATAGATCCTGAGCGCCTCTTTACCGGGATTTCCGTTCGTAATATCATATTCTTCCAGTACCTCCGCCAGCGTGTGCCCGTCGGCACGGTGGACCGAGGTATTCACCAGACCGGCTTTCGCCAATTCGTTCATTATCGCCATGATACCGCCTGCACGGTTCACATCCTGGATATGGTACTTTTTGGAGTTGGGCGCCACCTTGCAGATACAGGGTACACGACGCGAAAGGGCGTCGATATCATCGAGGGTGAAGTCGATCTCCCCTTCATGGGCAATGGCCAATGTGTGAAGGATGGTGTTGGTAGAACCACCCATGGCGATATCGAGTGTCATGGCGTTCAGAAAGGATTCACGGGTAGCGATATTCCTTGGTAACACCGTGTCGTCTCCCTCAAAATAGTATCTGTGAGCACTCTCCACAATCTGCCGGGCAGCATCCACGAACAGTTGTTTACGGTTGACATGGGTAGCCAGAATGGTTCCGTTACCGGGCAGGGCCAGTCCGATCGCCTCATTGAGGCAGTTCATGGAGTTGGCAGTGAACATCCCGGAGCAGGAGCCGCAAGTGGGACAGGCCAGTTGTTCGAGTTGGGCTACACGCTCATCGGAAACCGACTCGTCGGCCGACTCAATCATGGCGTCGATCAGGTCGATCTGTTCATCGCCGATCTTACCCGCCTCCATCGGTCCTCCGGAGACAAAGATAGTGGGTATGTTCAGCCGCATGGCGGCAATCAGCATCCCGGGCGTAATCTTGTCGCAGTTGCTGATACAGATCATCGCGTCGGCCTTGTGGGCGTTCACCATGTACTCTACCGAGTCGGCGATCAGGTCGCGCGACGGCAGTGAGTACAGCATACCGTCGTGTCCCATGGCGATACCGTCGTCTACGGCGATGGTATTGAACTCGGCAGCAAAGCAACCCAGCTTCTCAATCTCTTTTTTCACCAGTTGACCGATTCCATGTAAGTGTACATGGCCGGGAACAAACTGCGTGAAGGAGTTCACGATCGCGATGATCGGTTTTCCCATCTGTTCGCGCGTCATCCCGTTGGCATGCCAGAGGGCACGTGCACCTGCCATGCGGCGTCCCTGCGTACTGGTCGCACTGCGTAAATCACCTTCCCACTTTTTCACCTTTTCACTTATTATTACTTATAAACTTCTCAATCCACTCTCCCACTTCACTGGTTCTGTAAACTTTTCCACCGTCGGCGATATCTTCGGTAACGATCCCCGCTTCGAGGCTCGCATTGACCGCTTCACGGATGAGCGCCCCCTCATCCATCAGATTGAAACCGTATTCAAACATCAGTGCAGTGGAAAGGATCATAGCCAACGGATTAGCGATATCTTTGCCGGCTGCCTGCGGATAGGAGCCGTGGATCGGTTCGAACAGCGAGGTATGCAATCCGACGGATGCCGAAGGAAGCAATCCCAACGAGCCGGTGATCACGGATGCTTCGTCGGTAAGTATGTCACCGAACAGGTTCTCGGTAACCATCACGTCAAAGCTTTTGGGCCATTGGATGATGCGCATGGCGGCATTATCCACGAAAAGGTAATCGGTCTCGATACCGGGATATTGCGGTGCGATCTCCTGCGCTATCTGGCGCCAGAGTCGTGAGGTAGCGATCACGTTTGCCTTGTCCACTACTGTCACTTTTTTGCGCCGCTGTCCGGCGAATTTATAGGCCAGATGCAACACCCGTTCCACCTCTTCACGGGTATAGATACAGGTGTCGTAAGCTGTATTGCCGTCCTCGCTCCTACCCTGGGGGCGGCCGAAATACATACCGCCGGTGAGTTCACGGATACAGACAAAATCGGCGCCTTCTACCAGATCAGCCCGCAAGGGCGATTTATGGATAAGGGAGGGGAAGGTCATTACCGGACGGATATTCCCATAAAGTCCCAACTGTTTGCGCATGCGAAGCAATCCCTGTTCGGGCCGCACTTTCGCATTGGGATCGTTATCATATTTGGGATCACCGATAGCGCCGAACAGTACGGCATCGCTCTGCATACACAGTTCATGTGTTCCGGCAGGATAAGGATCACCGGTTGCATCGATGGCACAGGCTCCTACAATGGCCTCTTTGTATGTCAGGGTATGACCGAATTTTTCACAGACAGCCGATGTAATATTCAGCGCCTGTTTCATGATCTCCGGCCCTATTCCGTCGCCCGGCAGTACAGCTATATTTAGTTGCATATTCTTTTATTTAGGATTGACTACGTCGATTTTCAATTCACCTTTAAATCAATTAAAAGCCTAATTCTTACTTCTTCACTTCCGACTTCTTCACTTCTTATTAGCACATTGATCACATTAGCACATTAGTCTCATTGGCATATTGGCATATTAACTACGGTAATCTCATATAATTCATATTGGGAATATTCCCGCTTTCCAACATATTCAACATTTTCATTGTCGCCTTGATGGCCGCCACAGTCTGGTCTATATCCAGCGCACGGGTTTTGAACACTTTATCCTCGAACTTCCAGGTGATCACCGTCTGCACATAGGCATTGGTCTTCCCCCCGGGAGGGATCACCACCACATAATCTATCAGTTCGGGAGCCGGCTTATTCAGTTTTCTGTATATCTTGTACATTGCTTTGGAAAAGGCGTGGTATTGCCCGTCGCCCGCTGCGGTCTCCTGATACACTTCTCCTTTTATCGATATCTTCACGGTAGCGGTCGGCCGCAGTCCGTCAGTCAGCGTAAGCGAATAATTGAGCATTTGGATATCCTGATTTTCGATCCCGTTCTTCAACACATCGGAAACGATATAAGGCAGTTCGTCGAGGTTCACGATCTCTTTCCTGTCGCCCAGTTCAATGATACGCGCCGTCACCTTGCGGGTCGCGTCATCGTCGAGTTCGATACCCAGCGCTTCCAGATTTTTGATGATATTGGAACGGCCCGCATTTTTCCCCAGTGCATATTCCCGGAAACGGCCGAACCGTTCGGGCATCAGGTTATTGAAATAGAGATTTTTCTTTTTGTCTCCATCGGCATGGACACCTGCCACCTGTGTGAATACATTGTCGCCGATGACCGGCTTGTTGTTCGGAATACGCACGCCGGAGTAGCTCTCTACCACCTTGCTCACGTTATAGAGCTTCGATTCATCGATATTGGTACTTAATCCCATGTGATCATGGATAAGCGCTATCACACTGGTACTAGGCGCATTGCCGGCCCGTTCGCCCAGTCCGTTCACGGTAACATGTACGCCTTTCACCCCCGCTTTGATGGCTTCGTAGACATTGGCCACTGCCAGGTCATAGTCATTGTGGGCATGAAAGTCGAAATGAAGTCCGGGATAACGTGTAATCATTTCAGAGCAGAACCGGTGTGTTTCATCGGGATTGAGTACTCCCAGCGTATCGGGAAGCATGAAGCGGGTGATCGCCTCATCTTTCAGTCCGTCCATCATTTGGAACACATATTCTTTGGAATCGCGCATCCCGTTAGACCAGTCCTCAAGGTAGAGGTTGACGGTCAGTCCCATTCGCTGCGCCTGAGCAATACAGTTTCTCACATCTGCCAGGTGTTCTTCCTGAGATTTGCACAATTGATAGGTACAGTGTTTCAAGGACCCTTTGCAGAGCAGGTTTATCACTTTACACCCGGCATTGACAATCCATTCGAGGGAAGTGGTGCCATCCACAAATCCCAGCACCTCTAGCCGGTCGATATAACCATGCATCTGCGCCCATTGCGCCATTTTCTTCACGGACTGGAATTCTCCTTCGGAGACCCGTGCAGAAGCGATCTCTACCCGGTCGACCTTCAGCTCTTCGAGCAAAAGTCGCACCACGCTCACTTTCTCCTGTGCCGCAAAGGATACGCCCGAGGTTTGTTCACCATCCCGAAGCGTGGTATCCATGATCTCTATTTTCTTTACTTCTCCCAAAACAATCTGTATTAATGTGATGATTTGTTGATTCAACGATGTGATGATTACAATTTGCCAATCAATAAATCGTCTTGAATCTGGAATCTGTAATTTTGAATCAAATAATTACTCGTACGCAAATGCACGACTCTTCTCATATTCCTCAATCTTATCCCTGTTGGAGAGCAGAAAGTCGATATCATCCAAACCCTTCAGCAAACATTCCTTCTTATACGGATTGATCTCGAACGATTCGACCGCGCCGGTCTCGTTATTCGAAATAGTCTGCTCCTCCAGGTTCACCGTAATGGTTGCCTGCGGATTGTTATCCACCGAGGCGAACAGTTCACTCAAAAATTTTCCGCTCACGATCACCGGCAGGATACCATTGTTGAGGGCATTGTTGCGGAAGATATCGGCAAAGAAGCTCGACACCACCACTTTAAATCCATAACCGCCGATGGCCCAGGCCGCATGTTCACGACTGCTCCCGCTGCCGAAATTTTTTCCGGCCACCAGTATCTCTCCCGAGTAGACGGGATTGTTCAGCACGAAATCGGATTTAGGGTTTCCTTCCTTATCGTAACGCCAGTCGGCGAACAGGTTGTCGCCGAATCCATCCCGCGTAGTCGCCTTCAGAAAGCGTGCCGGGATGATCTGATCGGTATCCACATTCTCAATGGGAAGCGGAACATATGTTGATGTAATTGTTTGAAACTTTTCCATTTTAGTTTTTTTCAAAATTTAAGATTCAAAATTCAAGATTCAAGATTTTGAACTCCGAATTCTGAATTCTCATTAGCCTTATTAATCTCATTGGCACATTGGTATATTGGCACATTAATAAATTAGTTACGGTTGCGTTATTTTCCCGTTCACCGCGGCGGCGGCGGCCACCAGAGGACCTGCCAGGATAGTCCTCGCGCCCGGTCCCTGCCGTCCTTCAAAATTCCTGTTGGAAGTGGAAACCGCATATTTCCCTGCCGGTATTTTATCGTCGTTCATCGCCAGGCATGCCGAGCATCCGGGTTGCCGGAGTTCAAACCCGGCCTCTGCCAATATCTTGTCCAGTCCTTCTGCTTCAATCTGTTTGCGCACCTGCCAACTGCCGGGCACAAGCCATGCCGTCACATTTTCGGCCTTCTTTTTACCCTTCACATAACCGGTGAATACCCGGAAATCCTCTATTCGCCCATTGGTACAACTTCCCAGGAACACATAATCGATGGGTTTCCCCTCCAACTTTTCTCCGGGAACAAATCCCATATAATTCAATGATTTCTCGAATGATATCTTTCCGGCTTCGTCTATCTCATTCAGCTGAGGGATAGTGCCGTCAATGGGAATTCCCATACCGGGGTTAGTGCCGTAAGTGATCATCGGACGGATTTTTGCCACATCGAAAGTGATCTCTTTATCGAAAACAGCACCTTCATCGCTCTTCAGGGTTTTCCAGTAAGCCACGGCTTTTTCCCATTTCTCCCCTTTGGGTGCGAACTCACGCCCTTTGATATAGTTGAACGTGGTTTCATCCGGGGCGACCAAGCCTCCACGCGCACCCATCTCTATACTCAGGTTACAGAGCGTCATCCGCTCTTCCATGGTGAGATTGCGTACCGCTTCTCCGGCATACTCCACAAAATAGCCGGTGGCACCTCCGGTAGTAAGCTGTGAAATCATATAGAGAGCCATATCCTTGGCACTCACATTTTCGCCCAGGCTACCTTCAAAATTGATACGCATGGTCTGAGGGCGTGTCTGCAGGATACATTGCGAAGCCAGCACCATTTCCACTTCACTGGTACCTATCCCGAAAGCGATAGCTCCGAAGGCGCCGTGGGTAGAAGTATGGCTGTCGCCGCAGACAATGGTCATCCCGGGCTGTGTATAACCGTTCTCCGGTCCTATTACATGTACGATCCCGTTCTTAGGATTATTCAGTCCGTAGTAGGTCAGCCCGAAAGCTTTCGCATTTCCGGCAAGCGTTTCCACCTGAAAACGGGAAATAGAGTCCCGAATAGGCCTGTCCTGCCACATAGTAGGAATATTATGGTCAGCCGTCAGCGTAGTCTGCTTCGGGCGGAACACGTTCAGCCCACGCGCCCGGAGGCCGGAAAATGCCTGGGGACTGGTCACCTCGTGACACAGATGCCTGTCGATATATAACTGGGTAGGACCATCTTTCACCGTGGCCACCACATGCGCATCCCATATCTTATCAAAAAGAGTCTTCATTTATTTTATTGATTTGTTCATTCAACGATTTACTGATTTGACGATTAATATACATCATCACATTATCAAATCATTAATTATCTATGGTTTTTTTCAATTGAAAATTTATATATTATCTACTTCCTACTTCTTTATTCTAATTTCTAGTTTATCACATGGGTACATTGACCTATGGGCACATTGACAAGCTACTCCACAAATTTATTTACCGCATCAATAAATGCTTCCACAGAGGCTGCCACGATATCGGTGTTAGCTGAGAAGCCGTAGTACAACATATTATTATGTTCCACCTGCATATGCACCTTACCCACATCATCGCTACCGTGGTCGATTGCCTGGATAAGGAACTCCTGTATCCTCACCTTTCTGCGGATGATATTCTTCACGGCGCGGATGGCGGCATCTACCGGCCCGTTACCGCTGGCAGTGGCTTCGAAACGCTCGCCGGCGATGTTCAGTCCGATGCTGGCCACATCCCGCACGCCGATACCGCACAGCACCTGCAGATATTCTACTTTGATCCTGTTCAGGCGCGCATCTTTGCCCACCAGCATCAGGATATCATCGTCGTTGACGCTCTTCTTCCTGTCGGCCACCTCCAAAAATTTCTGATATACCTCATCCAGTTCTTCGGCTTCGAGTTTTACACCCAGGAGCGACAAGCGGTTTTTCAGTGCGGCGCGTCCACTACGGGCTGTCAGTACGATGGCATTATCATCGATTCCCACATCTTTGGGATTGATGATCTCGTATGTTTCCACATTCTTGAGTACGCCATCCTGATGGATTCCCGAAGAATGGGCGAAAGCGTTTCTTCCCACAATAGCCTTATTGGGCTGTACCGGCATATTCATCAGGCTCGATACCATCCGGCTTGCAGAATAAATATGTTGCGTATTGATATTGGTATCGAATCCGCGGTCTTTATGGCTTTTCAGCGCCATCACCACCTCTTCGAGCGAAGTATTACCGGCCCGTTCGCCGATACCGTTGATAGTCACCTCTACCTGACGGGCTCCATTGATCACGCCCGTGAGGGTATTGGCAGTGGCCATTCCCAGATCCTGGTGGCAATGGGTAGAAAGGATGGCATCTTTCATATCTACGTTATCCACAAGATACTTTATTTTTGCTCCGTATTCGTCGGGAAAACAATACCCGGTGGTATCGGGGATATTCACTACGGTAGCTCCCGCATTGACCACAGCCTGTACCACGCGGGCAAGGTATTCATTATCGGTACGTCCCGCATCTTCGGCATAGAATTCCACATCATCCACAAAACGGCGGGCATACTTTACGGCCTTTATGGCCCGTTCAATGATCTCGTCGCGGTTGGAGTTGAATTTGTACTTAATGTGTGAATCGGATGTGCCGATCCCGGTATGGATCCGCTTCCGCCGGGCATATTTCAGGGCCTCCGCCGCCACTTCAATATCTTTTTCCACAGCACGGGTCAGGGCGCAGATAGTGGGCCAGGTAACCGCTTTGGATATCTCGACCACCGAGTTGAAATCGCCCGGGCTCGACACGGGAAAACCGGCTTCTATCACATCCACCCCCAACAGTTCCAGAGCTTGGGCGATCTGGATCTTCTCAATGGTGTTCAACTGACAACCGGGAACCTGCTCGCCGTCTCTTAATGTTGTATCAAATATATAAATACGCTCCATCGTTATTCACATTTTTCATTATTCTACAAAAAAGATAACCTTTCCCACGCGGTGAGAAAGGTTATCCCTATATTTTTTACCTGATGTAAATCACAGATATTCCAGTCTCACCCTCCGAATTTCTCCAGAAGTAGAATAGAAATGACTAGAATATCGACCTGATGATACATACGACAAATTGAAACTTTTCCTGTTTAATGGCTGCAAAGTAAAAGCAAAAATTCATATCAACAAAATATTTTCACAATTTTCTTCAAAAAATCTTCACTTTGATCATTATTTGCGCCTATAATTTTCGATTTGAAACCCTATAGCCTTTCAAATAACCTACATTGTTACCCTCTTTCACAAAACATCTTTCAATAGGGAATTGTTTATATTTGCACCATGTTTTTCAATTGCGATGAAATAAGGAAAAGGATGAACGAAGCGGGAAAAAGGAGAAAGCCGTTTCTGTTCGCGGTGGATTTCGAGATGCGGGAGGGATTTTTCGTTCCGGATCCGCTGTCTCAAAGGGATGTGCTGTTCGATATCAAAGGTATATCCAATGCTTACACTCCGGAACATTCTACGGCATCGGTGTTCCCCCCATTTTCCGATTATCCGTCTGAAGCGCTCCACGGACATCCTTTCACCCCTCCGGCAACCTATTTGTTCGAGGCCGACCCGGAAGATTACAGCACCTACCGGCAGCGTTTTACAATAGTGATGAATGGGTTGAAGCGCGGCGACTCGTATCTCACCAACCTCACGATAAAAACCCCGCTACGCAGTTCACTCTCCCTCGAGGAGATCTTTCGTTTCAGCAGGGCGGCCTATAAACTCTGCCTTCCCGGCAAATGGGTCTGCTTTTCCCCGGAGTGTTTCGTGCGAATAGAGCGGGGAAAGATCAGTACCTTCCCGATGAAAGGAACCATCGACGCACGACTGCCTAATGCACAGGATATCATCCTGAACGACCCGAAAGAGATGGCGGAACACAATACCATCGTGGATCTGCTTCGTAATGACCTGAGCCGAATTGCCATTTCTGTAAAGGTGAATCGTTTCAGGTACATTGACGAATTACAAACGAACAGGGGCCCGATATTGCAGGTAAGTTCCGAAATCGAAGGAACATTACCGGAAGGATACCTTGATAACATGGGTACACTCTTCTTTGAACTGTTGCCGGCCGGTTCGGTGTCGGGGGCACCCAAAGAAGCCACGCTCCGGCTTATCCGGGAAGCAGAACGGGAACCACGTGGTTTTTACGCCGGTGTAGCCGGTTATTTCGATGGTGAGATATTAGACTCATTTGTACTGATCCGATTCATTGAGCAGCGCGGGGATCAACTCTTTTTCCGCAGCGGCGGCGGTATCACTGCGCAAAGCAATTGCAGGAAAGAGTACGAGGAAGCAATTCAAAAAGTGTATCTTCCCTTTTAACATTTATCAGATATGTTTCTGGAAACCATTTGTATATTACACGGAGAGATCCAAAACAGGAAGGCGCACGAAGAGCGTATGCATAGGACGGCGGCCTATTTCGGATTCAATGCCCCCCCGCTACCCGACCTGCAGGAGTTTCTTCCTGACGGACTACTGGGAACCAAAGTGAAATGCCGGCTCACCTACTACAGGACTATTGAAGATATCTCCTTTGAGCGGTATACTCCCAAAAAGATAGCCTCATTGAAGCTGGTGGAAGCTTCCATCGATTATTCATTCAAATTTGCCGACAGGGAAGCATTGAACGCCCTTCTGGCACAAAAAGGCGACTGTGACGAAATCCTTATCACCCGGAACGGTCTTATTACGGACACCTCTTACAGCAATGTAGTGTTCAGTAAGGGGGAACGGTATTTTACGCCGGAGAATCCGCTGTTGAACGGCACCAAGCGGCAGAAACTCCTTCACGAAGGAGTAATCACCGAAAAGAGGATTGATCGGGACTCTCTCTTAGAGTACGACCGCATTTACCTTATCAACGCCCTGTTGGATATCGAAGACGGGATCTCCCTCCCCGTGAATAGTGTAGTAGTATAAAGGAAACGACATCCCCTTTACAGAGAATGCCGTTAAATATATAGATGGTATACTTACTTCTGCTATTATCCGAAATCATCGAACATGATCATCTCCGGCGGGACGCCCAGGCTGTCGAGCATACGTTGTACAGCGTTTGCCATGGGGCCGGGTCCGCACATGTAGTATTCGATGTCTTCGGGTGCATCATGGTCTTTCAGGTAGGTATCGTGAATGACCTGATGCACGAATCCCGGAGTGTACTTCACGCCGGCCGCATCGGCTACCGGATCGGGCTTGTCGAGTGCCAGATGGAAGGAGAAGTTGGGGAATTCCCTTTCGAGTTCGTAAAAATCTTCCAGATAAAATGCTTCCACCAATGCCCTTGCACCATAGAAGTAAGACATCTTCCGATCGGTGATCTTCAATGTTTTGGTCAGGTGCATGATCTGCGAACGCAGGGGAGCCATACCGGCACCACCGCCTATCCAGAGCATTTCACGCTTGCTGTTGAGAATCGGGTGGAAATCGCCATACGGACCCGACATCACGACCTTATCGCCCGGTTTCAGGTTAAAGATATAGGACGACACAATACCGGGGTTGACATTCATCCATGTACCTTTATCCCTGTCGAACGGCGGAGTTGCCACCCGCACGTTGAGGGTAATGATATTCCCTTCTGCCGGATAATTGGCCATGGAGTAGGCACGTACGGTATCTTCTTCGTTGGTTACCGTGAGATCCCACATGTTGAATTTATCCCATTCGCTTCTGTATTGTTCATCGATAATAAAATCGGAATATTTGATCTGGTCGAATCGGGGTACCTTGATCTCGATATATGATCCCGGTTTGAAATCGAGTTTCTCCCCTTCGGGTAACTTTACCACGAATTCTTTGATAAACGAAGCTACGTTGTTATTGGAGATCACCTCGCATTCCCACTCTTTGATGCCGAACACCTCTTCGGGCACAATGATAGCGAGGTCTTCCTTCACTTTCACCTGGCAACTTAAACGCCAGTCGTTCAACTGCTCCTTGCGGCTGAAATGGCCTTTTTCGGTAGGCAGGATCTCGCCGGCTCCTTCCACTACGCGACAACGGCATTGACCACAAGTGCCTCCGCCACCGCAGGCTGAAGAGAGGAATATATTCTGTGACTGCAACGTGTTCAACAGGGTCCCTCCCATTGGCACGTTCAATTCTTTTTCATTATTCACAGTGATCTTTACATTGCCGGAAGGCATCAACTTAGCTTTGGCTATCAGAATGATCACCACAAGTACCAAAATGATCAGCAGGAATACAATGACACTCGCCCATATCGTCAACCCACCCGCGCTCAATAATACACTCATATTTTAATAAATAATTTATTGTTGTCTGTTTTCGATTAAATGTCGATCCCTGAAAAACTCATGAAACCTATGGCCATCAATGCCGTAATTATAAAGGTAATACCCAATCCTTTCAACGGTTTGGGAACATGGGAATACTCCAGCTTCTCCCTGATGGCCGCCATCCCCACGATAGCCAGTAACCAGCCGATGCCGGAACCAAATCCGTAGGCAGTAGCCAAGCCGACATTCGCGAACTCGCGCTGTTGCATAAACAGCGAACCACCGAGAATCGCACAGTTTACTGCGATGAGCGGCAGAAAGATACCCAATGAACTATAGAGAGAGGGGCTGAAACGTTCGATAATCATTTCTACCAATTGTACGAAGGAGGCGATGATGGCAATAAAAATAAGGAGGCTGAATACACTTAAATCAACCTCGGCATACTCTCCTCCCAACCATTGCAAAGCACCGGCTTTCAGCACGTAGTTCTCCAGCATATAATTGATAGGCAGGGTAAGGACCAATACAAAGGTGACCGCAATTCCCAATCCCAGTGCTGTCTTCACATTCTTTGACACCGCCAGGAACGAACACATCCCCAGGAAATATGCGAAAATCATGTTGTCGACAAATATCGATCGTACAATCAAACTAATTGCATCCATATCTTTTATTTCTTAGTTAAAAATTAAAAGTGAAGAGTGAAGAATGAAATCCTTTTTCACTTTCACGTTGAATCTTGAATCTTAAATTTTGAATCTTGAATCTTGAATCCAACTTAGTTGGTCTCTTCCTGAAGCTCTTTATTTTTCCCCCTCTGTATCCATATAATACATGCCACCAGCAATATCGCCATAGGTGCAAGCATCATCAGGCCGTTGTTTTCATAACCGGCATCATAGAGGGCCTGCGGAATCACCTGATGTCCTAATAATGTACCGGAACCCAGTAACTCGCGGAAGAAACCTACCGCTACCAGGATCCACCCATAACCTAAGCCATTCCCGATACCATCCAGAAAAGAGGGCCAGGGGCCGTTACCCAGCGCAAATGCTTCGAGACGTCCCATCAGGATACAGTTCGTCACGATCAAACCCACGAATACCGAGAGTTGCTTGTTCACGTCATAGGCAAACGCTTTCAGTACTTCGCTCACGATGGTAACCAGTGCAGCTGCCACCACAAGCTGAACGATAATACGAATGCGGTTGGGAATTGTTTTGCGCAACAGTGATATGATCACGTTGGCAAAAGCCACTACCACGGTCACAGCTATCGCCATCACAAGTGAGGGTTCGAGCTTGGATGTGACCGCCAGTGCAGAACAGATACCCAACACCTGCACAATAACAGGATTATTTTTATTCAGCGGCCCTAATAAAACCGCTTTTGTCTTAGTTGATAATGCCATTTTCTTTCACTGTTATATATTCACTAACGAAATAGTTCCACTGTCATTGATTGGCAGTGTGTAAGTTCATTAAAAAATTCCTATATCTACCGACACTGTGCAACAACATGTTGTCCACCCCCTTACTGGTGATGGTACCTCCCGAGATGCCGTCCACATAGTCTCTCCGGCTATTGGCCTGTCCGGGTTTTACTACGGCCACCGAAGTGAATACATCCTCTCTGAAGAGATTCTTTCCCCGAAACTGATTCCTGAATGGGGCGGTATCTATTTCTGCTCCCAATCCGGGTGTCTCTCCCGCGTGGCCGAATTCCGCACCGTAAATAGCGCTCCCGTCGGCCTCAATGGCCAGGTATCCCCAGATAGGGCCCCAAAGCCCGGCGCCACTCATCGGGATAATATATTTGGTAGAACCGTCGACTTCCGCTTCATATACCGGTAATCCTTTGGCCGCTTCATCACCCAACTCGGTTGAAAAGGCGGGATCATCGGGGGTAATACCTTCCGTACCTTCCACCTTCACTCCCTCATCATTGATAAGGTAGGCATTCTTTACCAACTCGGTATATTTTGTCTGGGCATTGGCGGCATTTACCTCTAAGTTGAGAGAACGTAATATTTGCTGCATCTTATCGGTATTCACGTTAGCAGTCTGCCGCTCGTTCAGTACCTGATGGGTGAACGCCAGGCCGAGAGCTACAACCACTACCATTACCGATGCATATATGATCGTATATCCACTGTTTTCTCTGTTCATATCTTTATTGTTCAATTGTTATTCAATAGTTATTCGAGTGTCAAATAACGTGCTCGGCACGAATAACGGCGAAGCCGAATATCTTATTTCACCATGGCTGTTACCCGTTTTGCCCGCCGTTTAATATTGGCATCGATCACATAGAAATCGATGAGCGGTGCAAACGCGTTCATAAACAGGATAGCCAGCATCATTCCTTCAGGGTATCCCGGGTTGAACACACGGATAGTTACCGCAAGCAGTCCGATCAGGAAACCGTATATCCATTTCCCTTTTTCAGTTCTTGCGGACGTCACCGGATCAGTGGCCATAAATACCGCCCCGAAAGCAAATCCGCCCAATAAAAAGTGATAATGTACCGGCATCTCCATGATGGCATTCTGTGCAAACACGTTGACCAGCAAGACAGCTGCCAGGCCTCCGAGAAAAACCGAAAGCATGGTTTTCCAGCTTCCCACGCCGGTTGCGATCAGCAGGGCAGCTCCCAACAGGATGGCAATGGGGGAAACCTCTCCGATAGATCCGGGGATGAATCCAAAAAACATATCACTGATAGAAAGGGGTTGACCGGTAATACCATGAAAGGTAAAATCGGCAAAACTACCGGCCTCGGTGGTAGCAATCTGCCCCAGTGGAGTAGCTCCCGAATAACCGTCTATTACTGATCCGTTCCCCATTCCGAACGTACTGGCAGTGCGAACCCACACCTGGTCGCCCGACATTTTTGAAGGATAGGAAAAGAAAAGGAATGCACGCGTGATTAACGCCACATTGAAAATATTATATCCGGTACCACCAAACACCTCTTTGGCAAAAATCACGGCAAACGCGGTAGCCACGGCAATCATCCACAATGGGGTATCCACGGGAACAATCATCGGGATAAGTATACCCGTAACCAGAAATCCTTCGGCTACCTCCTCCTTTTTCACCTGTGCCATGGCGAACTCAATACCGAGCCCAACCACATAAGAGACGACTATATGGGGTAGCACCGCCAGGAATCCGTAGAAGAATTTGGTAAGGAATGCCACATCCTGGCCAATTGCCAGATAATGCTGCAATCCTACGTTATACATACCGATCAGTAGCGCAGGCACCAGTGCAAGGACCACAATAATCATCGTACGTTTCGAATCACGCGCATCATGGATATGCACACCCGATTTCGATGTCGTGTTGGGCACGAAAAGGAAAGTCTCAAACGCATCGTATGTAGAATAGAGCCAATGCAGTTTTCCGCCTTCCTCGAAATTCGGCTTGATCTTATCGAGATACTTTCTTAACGCTTTCAAAGTTCTATTATTTATGAGTTATATTATTCAATTTCATAGTGCGAACACCATTCACTCCATCTCCTTACGCAGCATATCCAATCCGGTGCGCACGATACGTTGCAGTTCCAGTTTGGATGTATCTACGAACTCGCACAGGGCGAAATCTTCAGGCGCCACCTCGTATATGCCCAACTGCTCCATTTTATCGATATTGAATGCGATAATGGATTTGATGAGTTGTTCGGGATAAATATCCATGGGGAACACCTTATCATATTCGTTAGAGACGATGATCGCTCTCGGCCCACCTAACAGACGGGCATCGAGACGATATTTCTTGTTATAGGTAGGATAGGTACATCCGGCACTGTAACGTTTGGGTGAAAGTGATGCCCAGCCAAAAGCTTCATGCACATCATCACCTTCGGGGATCACGGTTACCTGCATATCGTATGCGCGAAGCACATCATCCGCATCGATCTTCCGGCCTGTGAGCGGATTTCCGCTGATATATCTCAGGGAGATACCTTCCTTTACATTTCCTTCGAAAATCGACTTCAGTTCCGTACCAATCAGCATCTGGTAGTAGCCGGTCTGCTTCACTTCCGATCCGGTGAGTGCCACCGTACGGGTAAGATCTACAATCCCCTCATTGAAAAGACGTCCGATCAGCGCCACATCCGGTGCGCTCAGCGTCCATACGGTTTCGCCCCTGTTCACCGGTTTAATATGGTTAATCTGCACACCTACATTTCCTGCGGGATGCGGTCCCTCGAATTCGGTAACGACCACATTCTTCGCTTCACACAACGATTTATTGGTTGTTTTGGCGCTGACAGACAAATAGACTTTTCCCTGCGTCAGTTTTGCCAGGGCATCCAGACCCGTCTGCAGATCGGCCTCTTGACCGTTCAGTATAAAATCGGCAGATGGCGCCAGCGGCGCCGTATCAAAACCGGTTACAAATATATCGCGCGGTTCTTTGCCGGGCACAGCCACCACATCGTAGGGGCGCTGTTTGATCAGGAACCAGATACCTGCATCGAGAATCGATTTTTTCACCTCCTCAGCAGAGAGCAACGCCACCTCTTTCTTACCGAAATCTTCGTATTGGATGACACTGTCGGCTTTCACCTCGATATAGAGGATACGCCGCTTTTCACCACGTTCGATAGCGGTCACCACGCCACTGACGGGTGACGCGAAAAACATTTCGGGATAATTTTTATCAAAGAACAGGGGAGTTCCGGCCTTTACGACGTCATCCACTTTAACGGCTAACTTGGGAGTAACGCCATGAAAATCTTCCGGACAAATTCTCACATATTCACTCGTCACTCTGCCTCTTAGTGTCTCTTCAGCCTCGCCGAGCAGCGGAATTCGCAAGCCTTTCTTAATTTTTATTCGATTAGCCATATAGTATTTTATAAATAACCTTTCTTGTACTCTTTTTGATCAACCAATGATAAATCAAAGGATTAGGAATAAGCTGTGTATGATCACCGAAGGAGTACCTCCTTCCGGGACGCAAAGATACATTATTTCTCCCCAAAAAAGAAAAAATAAAAAGAAATTGGAGAAAAAATTCTCCAATCCATTCAAGGATGCTTTTCAGCATTCCCTTTTGCCGGGTTACCAGCTATGAGAAGTTTTACTTCTCTGAGATACCTGCCATTTCGGGATCTATCATAATGCGCCCGCAATATTCACATACAATAATTTTCTTACCGACCTTAATATCCATCTGTTTTTGAGGAGGGATCTTGTTAAAGCATCCGCCACACGCACCCCGCTGGATAGGTACTACTCCCAAACCGTTACGGGCATTTTTTCGGATCCTTTTAAAGGCGGTCAGCAGACGGGGTTCAATGGTCGCTTCGGTCTTTTTGACCTTCTCGCGGATTTTTTCCTCCTGAGCCTTGGTCTCCGAGACAATATCGTCCAATTCTTTCTTTTTGTGTTCCAGATCTGACGTTTTCTCTTTCAAGAGCTCGCCGGCAACTTCAATCTGTTGCTTGACAGAAACCGACTCCTGCCCGTATTCGCGGATATGCTTTTCGGAAAGCTCTATTTCAAGCGTTTCGAACTCTATCTCCTTGGAGAGATGGTCATACTCCTTACTGTTGCGCACATTATCAAGTTGTTTGTTGTATTTTTCAATTTTGGCCTTGCTGGTTTCGATCTTTCCCTTTTGTTGTTTCGTTCCATCTTCCAGTTGCTTCAATTCCAGTTCAAAATTGTTGATACGCGTTCCCAGACCGGCTATTTCATCATCAAGGTCGGCCACCTCAAGCGGAAGCTCCCCGCGCAAGGTTTTAATCCGGTCTATTTCCGATAAATAAGACTGTAGTTTATAGAGGGATTTCAACTTTTCCTCTACCGAAACTTCCTGTTCTGTGCTTTTTTTTCTTGTTGCCATAATCTATTTTGTTAATTGATTTTTATTGATAAAACCGGACTTCTTTCGGACCAGTCTCAGCCTGATACCGAGAACAATTTCCTAATAAAAAATGCAGTAATCAAACGACCTTTAATCGTCTCATTACCACATTTTTCCGTAACTGCGGGAACAAGTCGGACCGCTTTCTTTTACAGATACTTCACCGGGTTCGAGTCGAACGCCGATCTATGTAATGCAAAGGTAGGGAATTTTCTCGAAATAAGATCGAAAAAAATCTCTTTTGTGCAGATTTCCGACTCATAATGACCGACTACCGCGAGCAGTATACGTCCTTCCACATCGTAAAAGTCATTGTATTTTGCTTCACCGGTGATAAAAGCATCGGCTCCGTAGGCGATAGCCCTGGGGATAAGGAAAGCTCCTGCACCACCACAAAGAGCCACATCCCGGATCTCTCTCCCCTGCATTTTTGAATGCTGTATAGCGGTCAGATTAAAAATATCTTTCAGCAGGTATAAGAATTCCTGTTCGGGCATAGGTTCCGGCAGTACCCCTACAACGCCGCTGCCGTGTTGCGGCCAATCGTTGACAATGGGATAGAAGTCAAATACCGGCTCTTCATAGGGATGTACCGCGAGCAGCGCCCGGAACACCTCTTCCCTCTTCATGACAGGGATCACGGTCTCTATCCTCACCTCCGGTTCAAGATGAAGGCGGTCGATCTCCCCGATATGCGGATTGGCGCCTTCCTTTGCCCGGAATGTGCCTTCTCCCGAGAGGTTATAACTGCAACTGTCGTAATTCCCGATATGCCCCGCACCGGCATTGAACAAGGCATTCCTTACACTCTCCGCATGCTGGAGCGGTACGGTGGTGACAAACTTCAATAACGCATTCTCCAAAGGTTGCAGGATTTTCACGTTCTGCAATTCCAGCATCTCCGCCAGCTTGTAATTGACACCTCCCCGTGCATTGTCCAGGTTGGTGTGCGCGGCATAGAGCGCGATATCGTGTCGGATAGCCTGCATCATGCATCGCTCCACATAATTCTTTCCGGTGAGTGACCTGAACGGCCGGAAGGCGAGCGGGTGGTGCGAGATAATGAGATTACAGCCCAGGGAGAGAGCCTCATCGATCACGTCCTCGGTCACGTCAATGCACAGCAGGATACCGGTTACTTCCCGGTTCACATCGCCCGCCTGGAGTCCGCTGTTGTCATACTCCTCCTGCAGCGGCAGGGGAGCCACCTGTTCAATCGTCTGGATGATCTCTTTTATTCGCATATTGGAATTAAGTTTATAAATATCCAAGGGTCTCCCGCTTTAGTTGCATACAACAATGGAATTTACTTATGCGGGAATATTTTACGCATCGTATCTGCAAAGATAGCCCCCATACGTCGCTGGATATAACTATCCTGACCGTTTTCGGGATGCCATCCAAATTTCTCGCCGGCGATCTGCTGGTTATCGCCCGTAAAGAGCAGGCTGGTCTGTTGTTTGGTGACGGGATGCACACTATTCCTGGAGAAACCGATATATTTATCGAATTCCACTACCGGGAATCCCCATTTCTCCGCCAGTTTCCGTACGGAAGTATTATAGGTCACCCGTCCGTCGTGCCAGTCGGTACAGAGCACTATTACAGCCGGCTTTCCACCCCGGGTGTTGTAGTAAACGGATGTAGAATCAAATTTCAGGTTATAGCACTCCGTGAGATAACGCTTGATCACATAGTCATATGCAGCCGCATAATTGTTGCGATCGAAAGGTATTTCATAATCGCGATAATCCTCCTTTAATTGCGACTCATCAAATACATCCCTGTCATGTACCTGCATGATCACCAGCGCGTCTATTTTTTCCAGTTCCTCTCTGGAGTAAAGCGTACCTTCCGCCATCCGGTTGGCAGTATGGGCGATCGCCTCGCCTCCGATAGCGCGGTTCAACGGAACAGCCCCCGTCAGTTCGCATCCTACCTCAAACCATCCGTTGTTGGGTGATGCAAAAGATGCCCCGGTAAGCAGGAATGTGTAACGGTTCTCCTTGTTCTCCTGTGCGGAGAGGGTTGTAGCAAAAACCAACAGCAAGATCGATAAGGGTAGTGCTTTAAGTCGTCTCATAGGATAATATTTATTTCATTGTATAGTTTACTCGTTACCGGCAAATGTACAAAAAAATTTCAGAGCCTCAAAGTCGATTTTTTCATACAATTATTCTATACGCTCCATTTATAATATCTTAAACCTTACTCTCAACATCAGTTCCGTGGGACGTAAATCGAATACCGAGTAAACAGCTTTTAGACTAAATGTAAACTTGCCTGACAGACTGAACGGCCCTTCTCTATCCTGATTATTCAGAAACGAAATGGCATCAGCTCTTGCACTCCTACTTTGTTCAGGATCTAGCCGTTTTGACCGTAAATTTACCATTTTTACAGCAAAAAACAAAGAAAAATCAATTTATAATGTTAAACATCAGATGTTTGGTCGGATTCAGGGAACCCTATTTATTAGTTGGGAAAATTCTCGTAAGCGAAGTGTTTTGCCTTAAACGTAATTCAGGGATTACTATGAGATTTTACAAACTTTCACTCAAAATCCTTTTCATTGGAAGGAAAAACCTTTCGAGAAGCGAAATATCTTCGGTAACGATGTCGGCGCGTCCCTGCATATGAGGAAGATAAGGCAGTTCTTTTTTATAGGTAGTTGTTAGCCTATCTGGAAGTATTATATCAATGGTATAATATTCCGCAGCGTTTTCGGTCGCAGCCTGTCCTGCACTAATCGGCACTAATGATATGTTTTTCACTTGCCCCTCTAAAATGCCAAATTCGTTTTCGGGAAAATTTTCCAGCCGGATATTTACCTTCTGGCCTATTTTCACTTTTCCGCTACGTGCTATGGGAAGGAGAGCTTTACCGAAAATAAAATAGGAGGAGGGATTCTCTAAATCGCTTGATTGAAGAGAATTACTACTCCCTCTCTCGGAGAATGTTTGATTTTCTTCTTTGAAGAGGGTTGGGGATAGGCTGCTCACCACAGAGAAAACTTCATATCCAGCCGTTACAATCTGATTTTCATACTGTGCTATTCGTTGCCTGGTTATTTCAAGCTTTTGCGGGTAATACAGCAGGCGCTTGTATTCATTGTATTGGAAATGTGCTGTATAATATTGTGAATATATTGATTGGGAATTGCCATGGCCTTTTCCAATTTCTTTTCTAATTTCTCTATATCCCCTTCATGATATACATAATGTCTCACATCTTCTGGCAACCATGGAGATACTCTTTCTGCCGGAAAAAAATTGATAATAGCTTTATTTTCATATTTACTATAAAGAGATGTTAGCACTTTAGGCCCTGTAGAAGATAAGACATCCTGAAATTTGTTCCCGGTATAAATAAAGGGTGTCGTTTTTAAATAAGTAATAATGTGTTCAATAAACGGATGACAAGGAGGAGACATCATCAATGCATTATTGAAATATATACCGTTCTCGAATCCTTGGCAATGTTCGACCGGCTCCATTGCAAAAAAGCATTTTCCGTTATTATTAAGATAATCATTAAAAGGCTCAAAACATTCGTAATCAAAATCAACATACATCCCCCCATTTTATAAAGAATCAGATAACGGATTACATCCCAGCGTTGCACATCATACTTATAGTTAAAATAGACATCAGCTATTTCAGGGAAGGAAATTTTAATAAAATCCTCCATCCTGTTACCGTCCCATAGTTCGTATTTCCAATCTGGGTGATGATCTTTTCATGTCCCGCCTAATCTTCTGTGAAAATCCGGTAATACATCCTTTCTTCCTTCCCACACTTGATGAATTATTTTTGGTATCATATAATAAAATAAATTTAAATTATAGTCATTCACTTCAACTTAAACCTCACGTTTAACAGAAAACTTCTCGGCCTCAGGTTATATTTATAATAATAGGTACTTATATCTGTATAGGAAGCCGAAACATATTGTCTGACATTGAACAGGTTATTACACTCCAGTTCCCATTCCGCCCGTCCGCTCTTGTAACGCATTTTGGCATCGACAAAAGTCGTGTTGCGATTATTCACCGCACTGTTGTACCGGTAATCTCCATTTAGGTTTATTCCAAAACTTTTGGCAGGGTTGATCCAGATACCGGCCGTATGATTCTGGTTGCGGATGGAGGGAAACCGTGTCGTTAACTCCTCCGAAAAACTCCAACTCTTCGACCAGCCAAATCGATACGTCAGATTGATGAATGAAGAGGGTGTCATATCGATGGAGGCACTTATGTTGTAACCTTCCGAACGGTAGGTCAAAATTTCATCCTGTATTAAATGGTCACCCCGGCCTTCGTTGTACCCTCCTGACGCGCTGAACCTTGTTTTCCAGAAACCGAGGCCTTTGCTGCCGCCAAAGCTTAGTCCATAGTACTCTGACCGGGTTGGTTGGTCAATGGTTCTCTTCACCTGCATGATGCCATCGTAATCGAAGCCATAAAGCAGGTTACTCCACGACGTTCCATAATTGACACCAAAATTGAGGAAGAGCGCCCGAAAGGCATTGCGGTATTGTATGGATGCGTTTGCTCCTCCCGAACGCGACTCAAACAGACGGTTAATGGTATTGCGGAGCAGATTGCGGTAAGAATGCATGATGTACCCCGTGTAGGCATCGTCCATATTTCCATAATTTTTTTGGAAATTTCCACCGGCAGCCAAAGCCAGTTCGTGCGTCAGGTCATACGAAACTTTAAGGGAAGGATTGATTATCCAGCGGTTGTAACCGGTGAATGTATCAAGATTCCGGTTATTTACCGTCAGGGTATAATTAATGACAGGAATGGCAAGGGTGGCTTTGAATTTTCCACCCTCATTGTAGGTATAATTCTGATCTACACCCACCTGGTAGGTGTTATACCAGAGGTTATTCCTCAGTGAGTCGGCAGCGGGAACAAGTTGACCGGCAGGACCTTTTCCTCTCAGTTCGGAATCCAGCCCCTTCAGGTCCACGCTACACCACAGGCCATAATCGATGTTTACGTTTCCTTTTTTCAACCCGTAGGAAGTCCTGAGCGATGAAGTGAAATTATCCGTGATTACACTTTGTTCCAAAGATGCCAGGTTGTTATTCCCGAAGTAATTGACCGGACTCACCGTCAAGTCGTGAGGACTGTGGTTGTAA
>NZ_CALNAT010000151.1 GCF_937873925.1 uncultured Proteiniphilum sp.
TACAAAAGATTTCAAAGAACTATTTTTTTATTTAAGTGCCCACTAATGATAATTTATAATTAAAAAATGAAGATAGAACCTGCCGAACATATTAAATCGATTTCGGAATACTATTTTTCGGTGAAGCTGGCGGAAGTCGCCCGCATGAATGCCCAGGGGAAGGATGTGATCAGTCTGGGGGTAGGCGCCCCTGACCGTATGCCGTCGGACGAGACCATCCGGACACTTTGCGAAACCGCGAGACGTCCCGATGTGCATGCCTATCAGCCCTATACGGGTATTCCCGAACTGAGGAGAGCATATGCCCAATGGTACGGAAAGATGTATCAGGTGGAGCTGGCGGAGGAGGAAGTATTGCCGCTGATCGGTTCGAAAGAGGGTATCCTGCATATCTCAATGACCTTTCTCAATTTTGGGGATGGCGTCCTTGTGCCTGATCCCGGTTATCCTACCTACCGGTCAGTCTCGAACCTGCTGAGAGCGCAGGTGATACCCTACGATTTGCTGGAAGACAATAACTGGGAGCCCGATTTTGAGGCGCTGGAGAAAATGGATCTGTCGAACGTGAAGCTGATGTGGATCAACTATCCGAATATGCCTACCGGCGCCAACGCGTCGGTGGAGTTGTTCGAAAAACTGGTGGACTTCGGTAGAAGGCATGATATTGTTATCTGCCATGATAATCCCTACAGCTTTATTCTGAACGACCAGCCGATGAGTATTCTGTCGGTGCCGGGCGCCAAGGATATCTGTATTGAACTGAATTCATTGAGTAAATCACATAATATGTCGGGCTGGCGTATGGGAATGCTGGCATCCAATCCGCAATTTGTAAAATGGGTCCTCAAGGCAAAAAGCAATATCGACAGCGGTCAGTTCAAGCCGATGCAACTGGCTGCCGTTGCCGCATTGTCGAATCCGGATGAATGGCATGCCGCGATGAACGCTACCTATGCGGAGCGCCGCGTGTGGGCGGAGAAGATCATGGATCTGCTGCAGTGCAGCTACGACAAACGCCAGGTGGGACTTTTCGTATGGGGCAGGCTCAGGGCGGATGCTCCGGATAGTAAAATATTTATCGATGATATCCTTTACAGTGCGAGGGTGTTTATTACACCGGGAGCTATCTTCGGCGATAATGGGGTACGGTTTATCCGGATTTCACTCGGCTCGTCGGCAGAGAAACTGGAGGAAGCGTACCAGAGGATAAAGAAGTATGTTGGTTAGCTGATTTACTGATTTAACGATGTGAGGATGAATAGGGCAATATGCCAATATGCCAATATGCCAATGAGTCAATATATTGATAAATTAAAAACGAAAAGTGAAAAACGAAAAGTGAAAAATTTGGGGATACCAATTTTTCAGTTCTAATTTCTGAATTCTAAATTGCAACTATAATAAAACAGATATATGAATTTCGAATCAATCTTATTACCCGGTATAGACGACAAGAGGCCGCTCGTGATTGCCGGTCCCTGCAGTGCGGAAACGGAAGAACAGGTGATAGGCACTGCCCGGCAACTGGTGGCTGCCGGAGTGAAAATATTCAGGGCAGGCGTGTGGAAACCCAGGACTAAGCCGGGCGGTTTTGAAGGAGTGGGCAGTCCCGCGCTCAGATGGATGATGGAGGCTGAAAAGGAGACCGGCATGTACATGGCCACCGAAGTAGCCACTGAAAAGCATGTCTATGAGGCCTTAAAATATGGGATCGATATGTTATGGATCGGCGCACGTACGGCGGCAAATCCTTTTGCAGTACAGGAAATCGCCGATACGCTGAAGGGGGTGGATATTCCCATACTGGTAAAGAATCCTGTCAACCCCGACCTGGAACTGTGGATCGGCGCTTTGGAACGGTTGTACAACGCAGGGATAAAAAGATTGGGCGTAATACACCGCGGATTCAGCACAACCGATAAGACCATATACCGTAATCTTCCCCAATGGCATATCCCCATCGAGTTGAAACGGCGTTTCCCTACACTACCCATGCTATGTGACCCGAGCCATATCGGAGGGGATCGCAACCTGATCTCGAAATTAAGCCAGCAGGCTATGGATCTCAATTATTCAGGATTGATCATTGAGTCGCACTGTTCACCAGACGATGCCTGGAGCGATAAGGCGCAACAGATCACACCCGCTGCCCTTAAAGAGGTCCTTGGCAACCTTGTGATCCGCGATACGGTACAGACCACGGAAGACCTCTCCGTATTGCGTGACCAGATCGACGAACTGGACAATGAACTGTTGCAATTGCTGGCCAAGCGGATGCGTGTGTCGAGGGAGATCGGGCAGTATAAGCTGGAGCATGATATGCCTATCCTGCAGACGCAGCGGTATGATCAGATACTGACCGACCGCGCCGGCCAGGGCGAGCGGATGGAGATGTCGGGAGATTTCATCAAAAAGGTGCTGGAAGCCATTCACTCGGAATCGGTACGTCAGCAGATGGTGGTCATGGAGAGAGCAAAAAAGGTTCAATGATTTGATGATTTATGATGTGACGATTTGTGGGTTTATCTGCTAATCTGCTAATCGGTAAATCAATAAATTACTAATCAGAAATATCCCAAATATATGAAGATACTAATTCTCGGAGCCGGCAAGATGGGATCGTTCTTTGCCGATGTGCTCAGTTTTGAGCATGAAGTGGCGGTGCTGGATACCGATCCCCAAAAGTTACGGTTTATTTATAACACGCAACGCATGACCGATGCGGCCGAAGTAAAAGGTTTTGCCCCGGAGCTGGTGATCAACGCCGCCACGCTCAAATATACCATTCCGGCATTCCATAACGTATTGTCCTATCTGCCGGAGACATGCATCCTGAGTGATATCGCTTCGGTAAAAACCGGATTGGAGGAGTTCTACAGGGAGCGTACCCGCCCGTTTGTCTCCACCCATCCTATGTTCGGCCCCACTTTTGCCAGTCTGAGCGACCTGAGTACGCAGAGCGCTATCATTATTTCCGAATCGTCGCATCTGGGAAAGGTGTTTTTCAGGGACTTGTACCAGCACCTCAAGTTGAACGTGTTTGAATATTCATTCCGCGAACACGATGAGACCATTGCCTATTCACTTTCTATCCCTTTTGCATCGACGCTGGTGTTCGCTTCTGTGATGAAACACCAGGATGCGCCCGGCACCACCTTCAAACGGCATATGGCCATCGCCCAGGGGCTGTTGTCGGAAGACGATTTCCTGCTCACCGAGATACTGTTCAACCCCTATACCTCGGAACAGGTAGAGCGGATCCGCACGAAGTTGAGGGAATTGCTCGATATTATCGGTGCGAAAGATTCCGAACGGATGAAAGGCTTTCTGACAGAGGTGCGAAAAAATATTGAGTGACCGGCCAGGGTAGGCTTCGGACAAACGTACAGTTACTCTACATAGATCCTTATAATTTTAGCATCGGTTTCGGGGCGGCTGTTGCCGTCGACAGGCAGGGCGGCGATCTTATCGATCACTTCCAACCCTTCGGTTATCTCCCCGAAAACGGTATACTTTCCATCTAAGCGGTCTATGCCGCCCAGAGTAGTATATGCTTCTTTCAATCCTTCGGGAAGAAAGAATTTACCCGGAGCTATCGCGTAGAGTGAGTCCACCACACCTAAAAGCGAGTCTAAGAGTGCGTTGAATCCTCTTGCGTCATTCGCTTCTTTCAGTTTGTCCAGCTCTTCTCTGTGCGGTAAATAATGGGTGCGTATAAGTTCGTTCTTGATGGGGACATTTACAGCCATTTCCATGGTGTCGAGCCGTCCTTGCGTATAGACTTTCCCTTGTACGATGTAGAGTTGTGAAGCATCCGATTTTTTCTGCGGATTTTCGTTATCTCCTTTTCTCGGGGCAGCCAGCGCCCCTTTCTTATGGAACCTGTTCTTGCGGAATTCCGGCATCAGTTCCATATCGGTACGTCCGCCGCCAATCTGTGCGCCGGCAGGAGCATTGCGTGAATCCTGGGCTCCTCCCTGTATGACGAAATCCTTTACTACCCGGTGAAAGAGAGTGCCGTCGAAATAGCCCTCCCTGATCAGTTTCAGATAGTGATTGCTGTGCACGGGCGTATCATCGTATAATATGGCTTTCATTGTGCCGTAATTGGTCTCGATGACAATGGCCGGATAATTTGTCTGCGCTTTTGTCTGCCATGCCACCACAATCAAAATAAAAATCAGTATATTCCGTATCATATCATTTAGATTAAAGAGCTAAACTAATGTGCTAAATTGTTAATGTGCCGATTTACTAATTGAATTACTCATCACCAAATCGTGAAATCAACAAATTGTCACATCGACTCATCATTAAATTATTTAACCTTATTAATCCCATTAGTCTTATGGGCACATTATTCACATCGTCATATCGTTCACTCACAAATCAATTCGGCGCTCTCTTATACAGATATAACGCTATTCCGGTAAAGATGATATTCGGTATCCAGGCGGCAATAAACGGGCTCATTCCTCCTTTCACGGCAAAGGTGGAACTTATGGTCATAAAAAGGATATAGGCCATACTTAACACCAGTCCGATACCAATATTGAGCCCCATCCCCCCTTTCACTTTTCTCGCTGAGATCGACGCTCCGATAATGGTAAGGATAAACGCCGAGAACACGGAGGCTATCCTCGAGTGATATTCTATCTGGAATGCCTGGATATTTCCCAGCCCCCGTTCTTTTTGACTCCGGATGTAACGGCGGAGCTGAGGTGAGGTCATCATCTGCTGGTCGGTCTTGGCGATGATGAAATCGTTGGGAACGATCTGTAAGGTGGTGTCTATTGATGTACCTTTGGTGATGGTCTCCTTCAGTCCCTCAAAGCGCCTGACCTGATAGTTGTTAATGGTCCAGTGATAAGCCGAGTCGTAGCGGATCGATTGTGCCGTGAGCCTCGACGCCAGTTGAAGGCTGTCGAAATGATCCATGGAGAAATTGTATCCCGTTTTGCTGGTCATGTCAAAGTTTCCGAAGTAAACAATGGTCTGGGGTCCTACCCTGAACTGGATATCGCGATCGCCCAGCACCTTTTTCCGCGGATCCACATAGGTCTGCTCGAACTCAATGCGTGTGGCATTGGCCGGTGGGATCAGATAGCTCCCGAAGACAAAGGAGAAGATGGCGACCACCAACGCGGATATCATGTAGGGTTTCATTAATCGTTTAAAGCTGATGCCGTTCGACAGGATGGCGATAATTTCAGAATTGTTCGCCATCTTGGAAGTAAAAAAGATGACGGCAAGAAAGACGAACAACGGACTGAACAGGTTGGTATAATAGGGAATAAAATTGAAATAGTAATCGAAGATAATACCCTCCAGTGAGGCATTGTTGGTCATGAACTTGTCGATCTTCTCGTTGATGTCGAACACCACGGCGATCGAAATGATCAGGGCGATCATAAAGACATACGTTCCCAGGAACTTTTTAATGATGTACCTGTCTAACCGTTTTAATTTCAGAAAATCGTTCTCTTTCTTCATAATCGTCTGGTCACATTTTCTACCATCACCGGCTTCCACTCCGAAAAATCACCGGCGATGATATGCTTTCTTGCCTCCTGTACCAACCATATATAAAAGGCCAGATTGTGGATGGAAGCGATTTGCAGGCCCAATATTTCGTCGACGTTGATAAGGTGCCGCAGATAGCCTTTACTGTACAGATTGTCTACGAACGAAGCTCCATCCTCTTCGATGGGTGAAAAGTCGTTTTTCCACCGTTCATTGCGCATGTTCATCACTCCCTGTTTGGTAAAGATCTGCCCGTTACGTCCATTGCGCGTGGGCATGATACAATCGAACATGTCCACACCGCGCTCGATGGCCTCCAGGATATTTTCCGGCTTACCTACCCCCATCAGGTAGCGCGGTTTATCTTTCGGCAGTATCTCGTTAACCAGCTCTACCATCTCGTACATTTTTCCGGTAGGCTCGCCCACGGCAAGCCCTCCGATGGCATTACCGTCCGCTTCTTTGGCCGCCACATTTTCCGCCGCACGGCGGCGGAGATCGGGATATACGCAACCCTGCACAATGGGGAAAAGCGCCTGCCCGTGTCCGTAGGGACATTCCGTTTCGTGGAAGCGGGTCAGACAGCGGTCAAGCCACCGTTCCGTAAGGTCGAGTGATTTTTTCGCATAGGCGTAATCGGCATCCCCGGGGGTACACTCATCGAAAGCCATGATGATATCGGCGCCGATGATCCGTTGGATATCGACCACCTTTTCCGGTGTGAAGAAATGCCGGGAGCCGTCAATATGCGATTGGAACTCGGCTCCCTCTTCCGAGAGTTTCCGGTTTTCCGTCAGTGAGAATACCTGGAATCCGCCGCTGTCGGTAAGCATCGGCTTGTTCCAGCTGTTAAAGCGGTGTAAGCCTCCGGCCTGTTGCAGGATCTCCATTCCCGGACGCAGATAAAGATGGTAGGTGTTGCCCAGAATGATCTGTGCTCCGATATCTTCTTTCAATTCGCTGATATGTACTGCTTTTACGCTTCCTACGGTGCCTACCGGCATAAACACGGGTGTCTCCACCTCTCCATGGTCGGTGGAAATTAAGCCCGCCCGGGCATTCGATCTGGGGTCGGTATGTAATAGTCGGAAATCCAATATGATCTGCTCTAACTGCGTTTTAACGGCAAAGATAAATCTTTTGCGGTTACAAACAGTAGGGTAGCCGTTTAAAAATAGTTAGGAGTTAATACTAATGTGCCAATGTGACTAATGTGATTAAACGGTTTGATGATTTTGAAATTTGAAATTTGAAATCCGAGATGCGGGAATCTGGAACTTGAAATCTTGAATCTTGAATCTGGAAATTATGAAATTTAATCGTATGCAAGGCCGATAATTGGGTAATACCCGAATAAAGTCGTATTTTTGTTCTCTGTATAGCATTTTAAAAAGTCACTTTTTCGTTGTGCTGCAGGCAGGATCTGTTTTTTTATCTGTCTGATGCGGCGGAAGAAATAAGTTAAAGAATATGGAGAATAAACCCGAATTAATGGTAAGGAAGCCGGATTGGCTCAAAATATCGCTTCCCCAGGGGAAGCAATACCTGGATGTAAGAGAGATTATCGCAAAAAAAGGACTGCATACGATCTGCGTAAGTGGGAAATGCCCCAACCTGTCGGAATGCTGGGGCAGGGGAACCGCTTCCTTTATGATCTTGGGCGATATTTGTACGCGTGCGTGCAGGTTTTGTTCCGTGAAAACAGGCAGTCCGCAGGGAATAGTCGATTGGGGCGAACCGGATCGGCTGGCCGAGAGCATTGAGAAGATGAACCTGAAGCACTGTGTGATTACCAGTGTGGACAGGGATGACCTGCCCGATCTCGGCGCCGGTTTCTGGGCGACTACCATCAGACGTGTCAAAGAGAGAAACCCCGGGGTGACGATCGAGACCCTGATACCCGATTTCAACGGGGAGTCAGTCCTTATCTATAAAGTGATAGAAGCGGGCCCCGAAATCATATCGCACAATATGGAAACCGTAAGGCGCCTGACGCCGAAGGTACGTAGCCGTGCCAAATACGATGTCAGTCTCAGGACGATAGAGACGATCGCGAAGAGCGGCAAAGTGAAACCCAAGTCGGGTATGATGGTCGGTTTGGGAGAAACAGAAGAGGAGATGCTGGAGACGATGGACGACCTGATCAACGTAGGGTGCCAGGTGCTCACGATCGGTCAATATCTTCAGCCCACCAGAAAGCACCTGACGGTAAAGGAGTATATATCGCCGGAGCAGTTTCGGAAATACAAGGCCATCGGATTGGAGAAAGGGTTTAAGTTTGTAGAGAGCGGTCCGTTGGTCCGTTCTTCCTATCATGCGGAGAGACATGTTTAATGTGCCGATGTGCCAATGAGTCAACGTGAATAATGAGAATAAAATAGAACGGTGAAAAGATAGATGCTTCGAATGATAAAGGATAATGTGCTTCACACGATAAAAAAGATAGAACACTGAAACTCTGAAAAATTTGAATCTGAATTAAGAATCTGCGTAGCCAAATCTGGAATATTGAATAATGAATGAAAAAGTGATTTTTGAAAACCTCGGACGCATCCGTTACAAGAAGGCGTGGGATTACCAGGAAGAGCTGTTCGAATCGGTAGTCCGGGAAAAATCGGAGAAGAAGGAAGATAAAAAGCAGTATCTCCTTTTTTGCGAACATGAGCATGTGTACACCCTTGGTAAACATGGTGACAAGCAAAACCTGCTGATTGCCAATCATGTCTGTAAAAGCAGGAATATCGACCTGCATACCATCGACCGCGGAGGGGATATCACCTATCACGGGCCGGGGCAGTTGGTAGCCTATCCGATCATCGATCTGGAATCGTTCGGGATGGGAGTGAAAAGTTATATCTCTGCTCTTGAAGAGGTGGTGATAGAGACGTTGGAATCCTACGGGATCAAGGGTGAGAAAGACGACAAGGCAATGGGAGTATGGATTGACGCAGGCGATCCGGTCAAAGCAAGGAAGATCTGCGCCATCGGTGTGCGGGCAAGCCGTTTTGTGACGATGCATGGCCTGGCGCTCAATGTTAATACCGATCTTTCCTATTTTAACTATATCAATCCCTGTGGGTTCAGGGATCGCGGTGTGACTTCCATGCAGAGGGAACGGGGGAGTGAAACCGACTTTGAGGAGGTTTCCGGCCGGATGAAAGAAGCTTTTGCCCATCGCTTCGAAATGGAGTTATAATACAGACTTAAACATTTTTAACCCTGAAACTATAAGAATCCTCTTTAACATTTCTAATTTTGTATGTCGAAAAAAAATCCACACTTCAATAATAAAAAAGTATGAGCCAAGTTGTCGATATTAAGGAGCTAAATGAGAGAATAGAGCAAAAAAGCGGCTTCGTCCAGACCCTCGTTGCCGGGATGAACCATGTGATCGTGGGACAGAAACATCTGGTGGAGTCGTTGCTGATCGGATTATTGTCGGACGGGCATATCCTGCTGGAAGGAGTACCCGGGCTGGCGAAAACCCTGGCTATTAAAACGCTGGCTCAACTGATCGATGCGGATTACAGCCGTATTCAGTTTACCCCCGACCTGTTGCCTGCCGATGTGATCGGAACCATGATCTACAGCCAGCGCAATGAAGAGTTTCTGGTGAAACACGGTCCCATTTTTGCCAACTTCGTGCTGGCCGATGAAATAAACCGTGCTCCCGCCAAGGTGCAGAGCGCACTGCTTGAAGCAATGCAGGAACGTCACGTCACCATTGGCGAACAGACCTATCCGCTGCCCAATCCCTTCCTTGTGATGGCAACACAGAATCCTATCGAACAGGAGGGCACTTACCCGCTGCCGGAAGCGCAGGTAGACCGTTTTATGCTGAAGGTGATCATCTCCTATCCATCCAAGGAGGAAGAGAAACAGATCATCCGGCAGAATATTTTCGAACCGCTTACCATAGATAAGGCGGTTATCTCTAAAGAGGCCATTTTAGAGGCGCGCAAAGTGGTGAGGGAGGTATATATCGATGAAAAGATCAGTAAGTATATTGTAGATATCGTGTTTGCCTCACGTTTCCCCGACCAGTTCGGTATGGCGAACCTGAAAGAGATGATCGGCTTCGGGGCATCACCCCGTGCTTCCATTAACCTGGCGCTGGCCGCCCGTGCCTTCGCCTTCATCAAACGCCGCGGCTATGTAATTCCCGAAGATATCCGTGCCGTATGCCATGATGTGCTTCGCCATCGTATCGGTCTTACTTATGAAGCCGAAGCCAATAACATGACTTCCGAGGAGATCGTCAGTGAGATTCTGAACAGGGTAGAGGTACCGTAAGGAGATAAAAGGCAGTTACACATGGAGACGACCGAACTACTTAAAAAAGTACGACATATAGAGATCAAGGCGCGGGGCCTTTCGCGGAATATCTTCGCGGGAGAATACCACTCTGCGTTCAAGGGACGTGGTATGGCTTTCTCTGAGGTTCGGGAGTACCAGTACGGAGACGATATGCGCGATATAGACTGGAATGTGACGGCGCGTTACAACCGGCCCTATATCAAAATATTCGAAGAGGAACGTGAACTTACTGTAATGCTGCTGATCGATGTGTCGGAGAGCCTGGGCTTTGGCTCCAAATCGCTGTTGAAGCGCGATATAGTGGCGGAGATCGCGGCAACGCTGGCATTTTCCGCTATTCAGAACAACGATAAGATCGGGGTTATTTTCTTTTCCAATAAGGTGGAGAAATTCATTCCTCCAAAAAAAGGGAAGAAGCATATCCTATTCATTATCCGTGAGATACTGGGATTCAAGCCTGAAGGTAACGGGACGGACCTGAACGTGACACTCCGGTATATGACCAATGCCATCAAAAAGCGGTGTACCGCTTTCCTGATATCGGATTTTATTGATGCGGGCGATTACAGGCAGGCGCTCCGGATTGCCGCTAAGAAGCATGATGTGGCGGCTATTCAGGTGTACGATACGCTGGGTACGGAACTTTATCCGGTTGGGCTAATGAAGGTGAGGAATCCTGAAACGGGAGAGGAGCGATGGATCAACACCTCCTCTAAAAAAGTGAGGGACCGGTACCGGTCATGGTGGAGCGATCTGCAGGTATCGATGAACAACATCTTCCGCCAGAGCGGGGTAGACAGTGTGTCGGTCTCGACCGAAAGTGATTACGTGAAGTCGTTACTGCAATTATTTAAACAAAGAAAGTAACTTTGGGACGGAAAGAACAACATATTAAATTATTACATAGGGCAGCTGCGGTTGCTCTATGCCTTATATTCGTCACTTCCCTTGCCGCGCAGAAGGCTTCGGTACAGGCGACGGTACAGCCCACTGAAATTCTGATCGGGGAACAGGCGCTGGTCAACCTGAAGGTAATCACCCCGAAAGATAAGATCATCCATTTTCCGGTGTACGAAAAGGAGATGATTCCCGGTATCGAAGTGATTGCCATGCTGCCACCCGATACTACTATTGAAAACAATGTGATGACGCTCAATTTCAAGTACGTGGTCACCTCCTTCGATTCCACCTTGTACCATGTACCCTCTATCCCGATTTTCGACGGTACCGACACTATCTTCTCCAATTCGTTCGGATTAAAGGTCACATCCCCGGAACTTTCCGATTCCACGCTGGCCTATCTGGAGCGGATCCATAAGGGGGAGACCGATTCTATCGATTTCAGGCAACTGCAACTTAACGATATAAAATCCGTACGGAAAGCGCCCTTCGTATGGACAGACTACCTCTGGATATGCTGGATTATATTGGGAATTGCGCTGATACTTGGCTTGATAGGTGTTATTATCTATCTCGTCCTGAAGAAAAAGAAAAAAGGTTATTTCTTTAAACCTCCGGTGGTGTTGCCGGCACATGTGCGTGCTCTCAGCGAACTGGACAGGCTCAAAGCAGAGAAAATATGGCAACAGGGGAGGGAGAAAGAATTCTATAGCCGACTGACGGAGGTCCTTCGCTTCTATATCTATGAACGGGAAGGGATCAATGCAATGGAAATGACTTCGGGAGAGATCCTGAATGAGATACGGAAAACAACGGATGTGGAATCGGCGTATGAAAACCTGAAACAGATCCTGTCGACTTCCGATCTGGTGAAATTTGCAAAATACAGGCCTTATCCCGATGAAAATGACCTGAGCATGGTAAATGCTTATTTCTTCATAAACCAGACCAGAGAGCCTGATCCCATTACGAAGGAAGGGGAGCCGGAAGGAGAGGAAGAGAGTGGAAACAAACCGGATAACAGTATTAAAAGTAAATAAGAATGGAATTTCTGCATCCTGAATATCTATATCTGTTGCTGCTGATTATCCCACTAATCGTGTGGTATGTGTTGCGCCTTTCGAAGACCCAGGCTTCGTTCAAACTGGCTTCTACCAGCGCTTTCGGGGAAATGAAGCCTGATTTCAGGGTTTATATGCGCCATTTTCCCTTTGTATTGCGGTTGCTCTCCGTTGCGTTGATCATCGTTGTAATTGCCCGTCCGCAGTCGGTCAACAGTTGGGAAGAGACGGAGACGCAAGGTATCGATATAGTGATGGCGCTCGACGTATCAGGTTCCATGCTCGCGCAGGACCTGGAACCGGATCGCCTGCAGGCGGCCAAAAAGGTGGCGGCTGAATTTATCACCGACCGCCCCAACGATAATATCGGATTGGTGATCTTTGCCGGGGAGAGTTTCACGCAATGTCCGCTCACCACCGATCATAAGGTTTTGTTGAATCTGCTCAACGAAATAGAGTTCGGCATGATAGAGGATGGTACGGCGATCGGACTCGGGCTGGCTACTTCGGTGAACCGGCTGAAAGATAGTGAGTCGCAGTCGCGTATAGTGATCCTGCTTACCGACGGCACCAATAACAGCGGTCAGATCGCTCCCCTCACCGCCGCTGACCTGGCACGTTCCTATGGCATCCGTGTCTATACGGTGGGAGCAGGAACCAAAGGAATGGCCCCGACCCCCGTAAATACGCCATATGGGATCAGGGTGCAGAATATGCCTGTGGATATCGACGAGAAAACACTTACCGAGATCGCTGCGATGACCGGAGGACAATATTTCCGGGCGCAGGATACCGAAGGGCTTCGCCAGGTGTATGACGAAATCGATGAGATGGAAAAATACCTGATCAGCGTGCAGAATGTGACACGCCGCAAGGAATTATTTCTTCCTTTCGCGCTGGCTGCCCTGGGATTGATATTGTTGGAATTGTTATTACGAAGAACGTGGCTAAGGAGTATACCTTAATAAAATGCGATAGATATGTTTAGATTCGGAAATCCGGAATATTTATGGTTGTTCTTCGCTATGCCTCTGTTGCTGGCGATATACATCTATCTGAACATCAGGAAACGAAAAGACGTACAGAAGATGGGTAATCTGTCCACGCTCAAGAGGATGATGCCCGAACTGTCCCTGAAACGTTCCTACCTCAAATTCTGGCTTATCTTCGCGGCGTTGTGTGCCGGCATCTTTATGATTGCCCGCCCGCAATTCGGTACAAAGGTGGAGACGGTTGAAAAAGAAGGGATTGAGTTGGTAATAGCCATTGACGTATCCAATTCGATGCTGGCCAAAGATGTGTCACCTGACAGGTTGGCGAGGGCTAAACAGATTCTCTCGAGGCTGATCGACCTGCGCCGGAATGATAAGATAGCGCTGATCGTATTTGCAGGAGAGGCATATGTTCAGATGCCACTGACGTCCGATACCCAGTCGGCAAAGATATTTCTCAACACCATCGACCCGAGCCTTGTCCCGATACAGGGTACCGCGATAGGGCAGGCGATCAGCCTGGGAGTGAGTTCTTTTTCGGGTGACCAGGAGATGAGTAAGGCGATGGTGATCATCACCGACGGTGAAGATCACGGGGGAAGCGCCGTTGATATCGCTGCGGAAGCGGCAAAAGCAGGCGTGATGATCAATGTGGTGGGGATCGGTTCGCCCGACGGTTCGCCGATACCCTCCACGGAATATGGCAGTAACTTTATGACCGATTCCGAAGGCAATGTAGTGGTTTCCCGCCTGAATGAACAGGTGGCGATGGAAATAGCGCAGAGCGGAGGGGGATTATATGTCCGGGCCGATAATTCCAACAGTGCCATCCGGGCATTGGAAACACAGCTCGATGAGTTGGAAACGGGCAAGACTACCAACCTCTCCTATTCGGAATACGATGAGAAATTTTCCATGCTTGCCTGGATCCTGTTGATAATCCTGTTGGTGGAGATTCTCGTTTATGACAAGAAGAATCCGCTGTTCAGGAATGTGAGGGTGTTTAAGTGAAAAATGAAAAGCGAAAAACTAAAAGTGAAAAGGTGAATTTGATGATTTGACACAAGATAGTGTGCTTCTCATGATAAGGGATACAGGATAGAAGATAGCGAGCTTCGTACGATAGAGGATAAATAAATTGCCCTAAGAAGTTCGGAAGCCGGATCTTGAATTTGAAATCTTGAATCTGAAATAATAAAAAGGAGTCGAATGAACAGGTTTATTATAAAATACATCTTATTTCTTATGGTAGGGATGATGCTTCCTGTAGCTGTTTCCGCGCAAAAAGATGTCCGGAAGAACATCCGCAAAGGGAACAAGGAGTACCGGCAGGAAAAGTTTTCTGACGCGGCGAAATTATATGAAAAGGCGGTGGAAGAAAATGCCGCCTCCAAAGAGGCGAATTTTAACCTCGGGAATGCACTCTACCGGCAAAAAGAGTGGGATCAGACTATTGAGAAATACAATCACTATATCTCACTGGAACAGGAAAATCCGGTGGAAGCCTCTGCCGGATGGCATAATATCGGGAATACGATGCTGCAAAAGAAAGAGCTCCAAAAATCCATGGAGGCTTATAAAATGGCATTGCGGTTGAACCCTCAGGACGAGGAGACGCGGTATAACCTGGCGGTGGTGCAGAAGATGATCCAGGATGAAGAACAGGATCAGGGCGGGGGAGAGCAGGATCAGCAACAGGAACAACAACAGCAAGACCAGCAACAGGAGCAACAGCCGCAGCAGAATGAACAGGATCAGGAGCAGCGCGCCGAACAACCCGAGCAGCCCGAGCAGATGTCACGCGACAATGCCCGGCAATTGCTTCAGGCGATAGAACAGGATGAACGGGAAACGCAGGAAAAGGTGCAACAGATAAAAGCCAGGGAGAGAGAAGAGCAGGCTGAAAATAACAGGAGGAATAATAAGAATTGGTAAAAAATAATTGATGAATGTGCTAATATGCCAATGTGCCAATGAGTCGATATATTGATAAATTAAAAGTGAAGAATGAAAAATGAAATAAGCCCTATGAAGCGTATCTATATATTTTTTCTTCTTTTCGCTGTGTTGCTTACCGGTGCCGGCAAGGTATCTGCACAGGTAACATTCAAGGCTTCTGCGCCGGCGACGGTAGTCGAAGGGGAGCAGTTCAGGTTAAGTTATATCTTGACGAATAAGGAGGGGAGGGATTTTCGTCTGGCCGATATTCCAGATTTTGAGATTCTCTTCGGCCCCACACCATCTACCAGTTTCAGCCAGCAGACTGTGAACGGTAAAACCACTTCCGAAAGTTCTGTCGCCTATACTTATATCCTGAGGGCGAAAAAAACGGGGAAATTCACCATTCCTCCTGCATTTATCAAGGTGGACGGGAGTAATTACGAATCCAATTCCCTGCAAATAGAAGTGCTTCCCCCCGACGAATCATCATCGCAGAGGTCTTCTGCGGGTGGGGGCCGGAGCGAAGAGCGTTCATCCGGTACGGCCACTGTTTCGGCTAATGATGCTTTTATCAGGGCCATTGTCTCTAAGAACGACCCCTATGAACAGGAGGGATTTACCGTTACATTCCGGCTTTATACCACATTGAATGTGGTGAATTTCGGGAAGATACAGTTTCCAGAATTCGAGGGTTTTATGGTAGAAGAAATTGACCTTCCGTCGAACCAGCAATTGCAGTTGGAGCGGTACAACGGAAGAAACTATTATACGGCCGATCTTCGCAAGACACTGTTGTTCCCTCAGCGGTCGGGCCAGATATCCATTCCGCGCGGAAGTCTGGAAATGGTCTTTTCAGTCCCGTCAGGGAGAAAGGTGTCCACCTTCTTCGGCACTCAGGAGGTGATGGTGGATGTGAAGAAAGAATTGGCCACAAATCCCTTATCGATCAACGTAAAACCCCTTCCGGCAAACAAGCCTGCCAGCTACGCCAACGCGGTAGGCACCTTCACAATGAAATCCGGTATCAATTCCACGGAAGTAAAGGCCAATGAAGCGATCACCGTGATCTTGGAAATATCGGGCACAGGGAACATGAAACTGATACGGGATCCTGAAATAGAATTCCCCAACAATTTCGAGGTGTATGACCCTACAGTAGCTAACTCTTTGAATGTGACCACTAACGGACTGGCCGGGATCAGAAAAATTGAATATATGGCTATTCCGCGTTACGAAGGAGCCTATACCATACCGTCCGTAGAATTTACTTATTTCGATCCGAACAAGCACCGGTACGAAACACTGACCATGCCTGAGCAGAAGCTGCAGATAGCGAAAGGGGATCCGGGCAGCAGTACGGCAAACACCTTTGTAAACCGGCAGGATGTGAAGGTAGAGCAGGATATACGTTTCCTGAAGACAGGCGAGCCGGCCTATCTTTCGGGAACTACATTCTTCGTGGGTTCATTGAACTACTGGCTAGGGTATCTGATCCCGCTGATGATACTGATCCTGTTGTATATCATTAACCGGAAGCAGGCGCGTGAAAATGCCAATGTGGCGTTGATGCGTACCCGGAAAGCAAATAAAACGGCTATCAAGAGATTAAAAGCGGCAAACAGGTATCTCAAAGAACAGGATAAGGAGCATTTCTACGATGAAGTACTCCGCGCGATATGGGGATATTTCAGCGATAAACTGTCCATATCGCTGGCACGCCTTTCAAGAAACAATATCGAAGAGGAACTGTCGCGAAAAGGAATCAGTGAACAGCTGGCAGGCAAGTTTATAGAGATTCTGGATACCTGCGAATTTGCCCGGTATGCCCCTGCCGAAAGTAATGCGGAGATGGACCGGATTTACAACGACACGGTGCAAGCTATCGGCGAGATGGAGAACAGATTGAGGAAAGTAAAAAGTTGATGAGTTGTTTTATTGATATAAAGATGTGATAATTAAAATTTTCACTTTTAACTATGTTGATTTTCTGTTGTCACTCGGCAGAGTTCAAGTAAACTTGACTCTGCACTCGTTCCTAAGAAAATTCACTTTTGGTTTTTAGTTTACTCAAATTATGATACGGAATATATTGATTTTTATTTTGATCCTGTGCTGTGGTGTGGAGATGGCGGTGGGGCAGGAGGTTTCCGATACCGTTCCGCAGGCCGGCAATACTATGCCAATCGTTACCGGAACGGTATCGGAAGGCACGCCGGAGGCTGCTGCCCAGGCCTACCGCGATCGGGACTATAAAGAAAGCATAGCGCTTTATGAAGAGATTATAGCGCAGGGAATAGCTGAAGACCGGGTGTCGGCACAACTTTATTATAACCTGGGGAACGCCTATTTCCGGGATAATCAACTGGGAAAAGCGATCCTGTACTATGAGAGGGCACTTCTTCTTGATCCGGGGGATGGTGATATCCGGCATAATCTCCGGTTTGCACAGAATCGTACTGTAGACCGCATAGACACCGCTGCCAATCTTTTTCTTACCAACTGGTTCAGGGGGGTCAGGAATATGTTCAGTTCCAATCAATGGGCTACTACTGGCATTGTGCTCTTCATCCTCTTTCTGACTTGTGTTGCCGTCTATCTTTTTATCCGTTCGCTCTGGGCAAGAAAGAGCGCTTTTTATGCTGGGATTGTGTTTTTGGTGTTGATGATTACGGCAAATATCTTCGCCTTTAGTCAGAAAAGAGAACGTATCCGGAGGGACTCTGCCATTGTAATGGTGGGAGCCGCAACGGTCAATGCATCGCCAGATACGAGCAGTAATCAACTTTTCGAATTGCATGAAGGCACCAAAGTAAAGATCAGAAACAGTGATGGCAACTGGTTCGAAATTCAGATTGCCGACGGCAGTGTGGGTTGGATTCACCAACAAAATCTGGAGGTGATATAAACTAATGTGCCAATGAGAATAATATGTCAATAGGTGTAATATATTGATTGGAGGATTTTGATGGTGAAATTTCGGAATTCCAAATAGTCTTGGTTCCTGACTCTCGGTTCTTGGATCTAAAATAAAAAATATGAAAGAATTTGTGGAAGGATTACTTCCTTCAGAGCGCGATCTCTTTTTTGCCCTGAACGGCAGCGAGTCGTTGTTTCTGGACAATGTGATGTGGACGATCAGCGGCCGGTTTATCTGGATCCCGCTTTTTCTTTTTATCCTCTTTATCTTTTTTTACCGTACTCGCCCGAAGGAGGCCATCCTGGTCACGCTTTTCTTTATTCTCGTATTCGTGGCTACCGACCAGATCTCATCCTCTTTTTTCAAGCCCTTCTTTGAACGTTTCCGCCCTACCCATCATCCTGACTTCATGGATACGGTAGATATTGTGAACGGCTACAGGGGCGGCAGATACGGCTTTATTTCGGGGCATGCCACCAACAGTTTCGGGCTTGCCGTATTCCTTTCCCTGGTATTCAAAAACCGTCTGGTGACACTCTGTACAATTCTGTGGGCGATAATCAACAGCTATACCCGCATCTATCTTGGGGTACATTTTATTTCGGATATTCTGGCGGGAATGATGGTGGGGTCTCTTGTAGCGCTCCTTTTATACACGATTTATACAGCACTGAGAAAAGCCCTTATTGGTCCCCCATCATTCCGCAGGCATACCGCTTACGGCAGGAAAGAAGGTACGGTACTGGCTGTTTTTATCCTTTTATATCTGCTTGTTATTACCATTTTTAGTCCTTTTTTAGCAACTTTACCTCATTGAAGATGTTATACAGGTAACGACGCAACATTTTCGTAAAGATTCTAATAAAAAAATTTGGTTTCTCTGTTTTTTTGTGTATGTTTATGGCATGAATAGATTACCAAATTGCATTATTAATATAAAGAATAGAAAGCCATGGCAAGAACAATTACTTTTAACGAGTTGAGAGAACTGAAAGACAAACTCCCTGACGGTAGTATCCACCGGATAGCCACGGAATTGGACATGAAACCCGAAACCGTGAGGAATTATTTTGGTGGATACAATTACAAGGAAGGCAAGAGTGTAGGAATACATATTGAGCCCGGTCCCAATGGTGGTATTGTTGTGCTCGATGATACCACTATCTTTGATAAGGCGTTGAATATTCTTGGTCTTAAAGATTATCCCGAACCCGATTCGGTTGAAACCGAAGAGGTAGAATAAAAAATGAAAACCCATTATTGATCACTTTCCGGTTCGATATTGGGTTTTTATCTCTGAATTAACACAGGCGTTTGTAGGAGATACCTCCTCCGGATGCCTAAAAAGATGATAGTATGGAAAAAGATAAAAAAAAGAGCGATTCAAACGACGAAAAGTTGGTTACCGTTGCCATCCATACGTATGAAAAAGCACATATATTAAAATCAATCCTTGAATCGGAGGGAATTCCGGCGGTCATACACGGTATAAAGATGATCGACCCGGTAGTACCCGGAAACGTACGTGTGCGGATCAACGAGAGTGATCTCCCCAGAGCACTCCGGATCATTGAAGAGGTAGATTTTACCTCGGATATGGAAGCGAAAGACCAGATAAAGATGAAGAAAGAGATCCTCATTCCGGTCGACTTCTCCGATTATTCTCTGGTCGCATGTGAGTTCGGATTTCGTCTGGCACGTGATCTGGACTGCGAAGTAAAACTGTTGAATGCTTTCTTTACCCCTTTCTACCCTGCATCGGTGCCCTTTGGGGATACTTTTACCCTGCAGACTACCGATAAAGATCTTTTTCAGGACGTCAGAAACAGGACGGAAAAAGAAATGCAGAGTCTGGTGGAGAAGATTGAGAACAGGATTGCCGCCGGTTCCATACCGGAAATATCTTATAAAACCGCGTTGGTGGAGGGCCTGCCTGAAGAGGAAATCATTACCTATTCCAAGAAGATGCGTCCGACTGCCATTGTGATGGGAACGAGAGGAAAGAATGCCAAGGAACTGGACCTGATCGGGAGTGTTACCGCTGAAGTGATGGATGGTTGCAGGACCCCTGTTTTTGCTATTCCTGAGGGGGCCAAAATAAGAAGTCTTTCCGAAATGAAAACTATTGTTTTTCTTACCAACTTCCAGGAGCGTGAGTTCAAGGCGTTTGATCTCATGATGAAATTTCTGAAGCCATATCCTATAAAAGTGTACCTGGCACATATTGCAAAGAAGGAGGACGTGTGGAACGAAATCAAATTGTCGGGTATTCAGAAACGTTTTTCCGACATTTATCCCCATTTGGAGATCGAATATAAACTGATCGATCAGAATGAGGGGTTGGAAGTGACACTCGACAAGTTCGCGGAAGAGAACAAGGTAGACATGATATCCCTGTCGAGCTCACGGCGCAATATTTTCGCAAGGATATTCAATCCGGGAATTGCAAGGAGAATGATATTCCATTCCGATACGCCCCTGCTGGTGATAAAAGGGATGTAAATTTACTCTCTTCTTTATCCGGATACAAAAAAGGCTCTTCGCATGCGCGAAGAGCCTTTTTTGTAGGAATTTACCATTATCAGATGCCCAACTTCGTTTTTACCTGTTGTGTAATGTCTACGGCCGTGGGTGTGATATACATGAATGGAGATTGCATGGAAGATACGTCGTAAACAAAGGTGTATTTGTTTTCATCTCCTACCGCTTTGATAGCATCCATTATCTTTCTATTCAACGGCTCGAGCAGTTGTTGACGTAGTTGCCCTATTTCCTGCTGGCTGTTTTGCATGTAGGTCTGGTATCTCTCCTGTATCTGGCCCACTTGTTTTTGCTGGTCCTGTTTCACAGCATCAGAGGTAGCAGGATTTTTTTCAAATTCTTCTATTTTCTTGTTGAATTCGTCCTCCAGCGCCTGAATGTTTTTTGTGATCTCTTCCTGCTTTTTGCCAAGTTGGGTTTCAATGTTCGGAATTTCGGGCATCGCAGCAAAAATCTCCTGTGCATTGACTATGGCAATTTTCACCTCTTGCGCCATGGCTGCCAATGGCGCCAAGGCAATAAACAAAATCAATAATTTCTTTAACATGATTACTATTCCCTATTTTTTAGTTGGTAATTCGATAAAAAATCGGCTACAAAGATAATCTATTTATTTTAATAACCTAACTTTGAAAGCACCTGATCGCTGATATCAATGCTGGGTGAGGCAAAAATGATCGATGTAGCGGAAGCTCTGTCTACCACGATCGTATAACCCGATTCGGTGGAAATTTCCTTGACGGCTTCATAGATATCATCCTGTATGGGTTTGATGAACTCTTCCTGTTTTTTAAACAATTCACCTTGCGGTCCGAAATATTGATTCCTGAGTTCCTGAATGGCATTCTCTTTTGCTACAATTTCGCTTTCACGTTTGGTCTTTTCATTTCCTGCCAGGAACACAAGATCAGCCTGGTATTTTTTATACATGGCATCGACTGCTTCCACCTCTTTGTCCACTTCGCTCTGCCATTGTTGTGAGAATGACTCTAGCTGTTTATTGGCGCTCTCATAGGCTGGTATCCTTTTCAGGATATATTCCATATCGATCAGGGCGTATCTTTGGGCATAGGTGTTCCCCACTGCCAACGCCATGAATATCCCTATTAAAAAAAATACTTTCTTCATATGATTTTATTTTTTATTCTTTACTCTCAATAAAGACGGTTTCGTAAGTGAAATGTTTACAGGTACCTTAATAAATTATGTTAAACCCGACCGGGAGGGTATAAACTCCCCTGGCGTGACGGGTCAGACCATATCTTTATCTGACCCTGTCAATGGCTCGGAGCGGATAATTATCAGAATTCCTGTCCGATAATAAAGTGGAACTGGCTGCCGCCCCTTTCTCTGGTACCCCGTCCGTATACCGTGTCGAACCCGTATGCCCAGTCGATCCCCATCAGTCCGATCATCGGCAGGAAGATACGTGCACCTACACCTGCAGAGCGTTTCAGGTCGAAAGGATTGAAATTTTTTACTTCCCACCATGCATTCCCCGCTTCCAGGAATGCTACCCCATATATGGTGGAATTGGGTTCCAGAATAAACGGATAGCGTAATTCCAGTCCAAGACGTGTATAGGCACGGGCCTGTGTGGCAACGGAATTATTCTCATATCCCCTTAACGCCACATTTTCCGTGGCGAAAGTACCGGTATAACCGGTCATCCCGTCGCCACCCACATCGAACGTTTCAAAGGGAGTCTGCTTGTTTTGATTATAGTGCCCCAGTATTCCGAACTCGACCCTTGTGGCTATTACCGGTGTTCTGGTGACCGTCAGGGGAGTCAGTGGGGTAAAGGTACGGATTTTCAGTTTCCATTTATGATATTCGTTCCATCTGTATTTTGCCGGATCGGTGTCAGCCATATTGGTGTAATCCTTTCCGTCCCACAATGAGAAGGGAGGAGTGGCATTGACGCTTAAAGTAAACTGGGAACCGACGCGCGTGTATATAGGGCTGTCTGTGGAGATACGCGATAGCGTAAGGCCGAGGGTGACACTGTTGCTCGTCCCTGTCTGGAACGGGAAGGAGTTGTATCTCCAGTTTTTTAACCCGTAGAGCTGGTAGCCTAATTCTGCCATAAACTCGAAGTAATCATCGGGCCATTCGAGCCGCTTTCCGTATCCCATTGAAACTCCTACCATATTGAACACCTGATTCGGGTCGTAAGCGTATTCCATCGCATCCTGATATCCGTAGCCGCCGTATCCGTACCCTCCCGATCCGCTATAGTAAGGATAACTACCGTAACCATACATATTGTTATAGAGATTCTGGCTGTAATATTGATCGCTCAATCCGGTCATCCGTGAATAGTAAACGCTGAATGAGAGATTATTCGGCCTTTTCCCTCCAAACCAGGGTTCTATGAACTGGAACTGGTAAGATTGATAATATTGGCCGTTGGTCTGTGCACTCAGTACCAGTGTCTGTCCTTCTCCCTGGGGAATGATTCCCCGGTGCATAGAGGGGTTCAGCAGATTTTGCAGCGAGAAGTTATTCAGGCGTAAGCTGAGTTTTCCTACCAGTCCGGTCACACCCCAGCCGGCTGAAAATTCGATCTGGTCGTTCCCCTTCGATGTCAGCGGATAGGTAATATCCACGGTTCCGTCTTCGGGATTGGGATTGATTCCCCCGGAGATGTCGGACGACAGAGCCTCCGGATCGAAGTGTCCTGTCTGTGCAATCTCACGCACTGAACGCAGGAGGTCTTCTTTGCTGAATACCGCACCCGGTTTTGTCCTTAACTCACGGCGGATAATATCTTCATAGAGGCGATCGTTTCCCTGGATGATCACCCGCTTGATCGTTGCTTTGGGACCCTCTATCACTCGAAGCTCGAGGTCGACGGAGTCGTTCTCGATATTGATCTCTACCGGGTCGATGTTGGAGAACAGGTATCCGTTATTCTGGTACAGGTTGACGGCCGCATCTTCATCGGAGATCAGCCTCTCCTGCAATTTCTTCTGGTTATAGACCTCGCCGGGAGACATATTGAGCAGTTGTCCCAGTTGTGAAGAGGGATAATGCGTATTTCCCACCCAGTTGATGGAGCGGATATGATACAGGGGTCCTTCCTCCAGTACGATATCTATATTTACCGTTTTCTCATCATGTTTATAAACCGAGTCACGAATAATCTCCGCATCGCGGTATCCCTCTTCATGATATTTATCGATGAGTTTATTCTTGTCCTCCTTATAGAGATCGTCCACAAACTTTTTGGCACGGAAGAGATTGATCAGCTTTCCCTTCTCGTTGGTTTTTTTCATCGCCCACTTCAGTTTGCGGTCTGAGAGCGCTTCGTTCCCTTCAATATTGATACTGTTTACCTTCAGTTTCTCCTTTTTATCGACCGCAATCTCCAGAATAACCTGGTTTTTCTGTGTGGAATCGGGGCGTTGCATGATACTTACTTCCGCGTCACCAAACCCTTTTTCCGAGAAAAAGCTTTTAATGATCGTTTCTGCGCGGGATATCTGAGGTGGGGTAATCTGATTTCCTTTGACCACACCTAACTTTTTCTCAATATCTTCCTGTTCCCCCTTTCTCATGCCTATATAGCGGATATCACTTACGCGCGGGCGGTCAGTCAGATGGATTTCCAACCAGACACTGTCGCCCTCGACCTTACTCTGCAATATCTTTACATCAGAAAAAAGCCCATGCCGCCAGAATTTTTTAACGGCATTGGTGATGTCATCTCCGGGGATCTGTATTTCCATCCCTTTGGACAGACCGGAAAAGCCTACAAGGACAAACTTCTGATCCTCATACATCGTACCTTCCACACCCGTCACATCGATATCGGCAATGTAATATTTCTTGGGAGGAGCGGTATAGTTCACGGCCGGTTTACCGGGAACGGACGAGGGTATGGTGTCATTGGTCTGCGCGATCGACACAAACTGCGACAGCATGATAAATAACAGAAGTAAATAAGATATTTTCTTCAACATTGTGATATATTTCTTTTCTCTGACTCCTGGGTTAGTGGAGAACTGTTATTGTTCACTAAAGTTAGTCGTTTTTTATTTGTTCGCTGGTCTTGCCGTATCTTCTCTCCCGTCCCTGATATTCGAGGATTGCTTCATACAAAGCTTCTTCGTCAAAATCGGGCCAGAAGATACCGGTAAAGTAAAACTCTGCATAGGCGCACTGCCACAACAGAAAATTGCTTATTCGTTGTTCACCCCCGGTCCGTATCAGCAGATCGGGATCGGGAAGGCCACGTGTGGTAAGATAATTACCAAGGGTTTCTTCATCGATATCTTTTTCCTGCAAAACGCCTTTTACCGCGTCAGCTGCTATCTTTTTTGCGGCTGTGGCAAGTTCCCACTTTGAAGAGTAACTTAATGCAAGCACTAAAGTGACCCCTGTCCCTTCCGCAGTTTCCCTGATACACTCTTCAAGGGCCGTACGTGCATATTCCGGCAGGCGGCTCATATCTCCTATAGAACGAATCCTGACCCCGTTTTTTTTCAGGTCGGGGGTTTCTCTGGAGATGGCATACACCATCAGATCCATCAATCCCGTCACCTCTTCGGTGGGACGGCTCCAATTCTCAGTGGAAAAAGCGTAGAGCGTAAGATACCGTACCGATGCTTTCGATGCAGCATCCACCACTCTTCTTATCGCACTGATACCCTCTCTGTGCCCTTCGCCCCGATCCAGTCCCCGGGCTTTTGCCCATCGTCCGTTCCCGTCCATAATAATGGCGATGTGGGCAGGAAGGCGGTTTTTATCTATCTTGTCAAGCAACGACATCTTTCTTACGTCTGAATTGTTAATTTCCGTGGCAGGGATCTTCACGCATCCTGAATTCCCACGTTAGGAAAATCATTGTGAATGAATACCAGTCCCGGTTTTTAAGGAGACTGCTTTGAATGCCATAAGGACTGTCCAGATCCCCTCCGTTCGTTTTCTCGGTAACATCGAAATCGTCACCAAACAGCTTTCGCATCGAAAACTCGATACCGATATTCATTCTGTTTTTTAATTTATACTTAAACCCCATTCCGAAAGGGATATTCGCGTCAATAAAAGTTTTCTCTCCCGTCGCATAGGTGCCTCCCACCCCTGTAAACAGGTAGGGAGTATAAGGTTTTGTCCCGAGATAGACATACTTGTCGCTGTACGGGAAAAAATTGAACTCCGCTTGCGCACCCAGTTCAGCCAGGGTGCGGTGAAAAGAGTCCCGGTGTGTGAACGGGAAAGTATTACCTGAATCTTCACTCTTCCCTGAAACGTTTCCTGCAAACATACCGACTTTGATACTCCAGTGAAAATCGATGTTATACCGGAACAGGAGACCCCCGGCAATTCCGGGATGGAGGTAGTATCTTGTCTGGTTGGCGTCACCCATGTAGAACGCAGTTCCGACAGCGCCTCCAACTTCGTATTTGTACTCCTGAGCGCGGATGTTTGCGATAGAGATCATCAAAAAGAGACCTGTTGCAAAAAGTGAGACAACGACAGGTCTTCCGGAAATCTTCATTCTGTTATCCTGTTTGGTAAGTATTGTCTCAACTCTAACGCAAATTCAGCAAATAAATTGTTTGGAACAAAAACTTCTCACCTCTGTTACTCGTGGCAACCGTAAAAGTGGCTTTTTCGGTCAATTCGAAGCAAACTTATTGAGTCTGCCTTTCCAGATATCCGTAAGCTGGGTATTGGATGAGGATATTCCGCCGAATATCCATATATTGTTGTCTGTATCGGTTATTACCGATGCAGTCGTCCTTCCTGTAAAATCGGATGGGAAAGCCTGATTTTCTCCCGCTTTGACCCAATTCAGACCGTAATTCTCTGAATACATCAATAGGTTCTTTCCGGCAGATAGAGTGATCAGGTAGGGTTTATCGTCATAGAAAAAGAGGCTGCTCCCTTGCAAGGCCCCTTCTTCCGGCCTTTTTGAGAGGATATATTTAACAATCCCTTCGTCTTCCTGTAACACCCAGATATCGTTATTGGAAGTATTGGTTGAGGTGATCCCGCCCGATAAGAAGATGAATTTTGTGGCATAAGACGACGCACTCTCTACTTTTATCGCTGAAAAATCCGTAACCGGCATATTGTCCGGCATGTCATTCATCAGGATGATCTCCGAGAAGTTGACATCCGTCTGGGCAAACTTGAGTTTTCCGTCGTGATTTACCGCCAGCAAAATATTCCCGGGGGTGGCGAAAGGAAGTTCGCCGTAGAGCGCTTTCACGTCGTAAACTGTGGAAACGGCATTCCATGTGGCACCATCCGACGATCGATAAACCCAGCCTGTGGGCGCATCGAGTGCGTAGACAGCGCTCCCGAAGGTGATAAGCGACGAAAGGCGGAGAGTATGAGGCATCCCGGACAGGCGGTCGACGGCACTCCAGTTTTTACCGTCGGAGGCGGGTGTCGACACAGCCTTCATCTCTGTTCCCGACCGGTAATAAGTGAAGAATTGGTTATTGTGGGCGATCGTTCTCTGACTTTCTACAGGAGGAGTAAGCCAGTTTCCCGCAATTTTATCCCAATAGATAATATAAGGGTCTTCCTGATATATATTCAGTTGAAAGTCATAATCTTTGTCAGTGACGCCGTCGGCAGCAGTGGTGGTGATTTTCTGCAACCGGGGTAGGGGGATCGAATCCGACCCGTTCCAGAAGTAGGTGCTGTCGGGCTGACCGAGTCTGAGTTGTATTCGGGAAAATGGGTAATAAGTGTTTGAACTGTTGATGTTTAATATTATACTGTCAACATGAAACAGGTAGGGTAGCGGCTCCTTGTTGAATATTCTTCCGTTTACCTGATCGATCGTAAAAGTGACGCCGGCTAACAATCCGGCTGTATCGGCTTTGGAGGAGAGGGATACGGTATATATTTGCGGATCACTCGGATATTCTATATTGTTGTCGGATGAATTAAGGCAGGAGGAAAACAACAATATGTTCACGATAAGTACCGATGTCCAAAAGAAATATTTAGATATCATTTGTTTCAAAAATATTGTACACCACGTTATTTAGGATATGCAAAAGTAGAAAGATTTTTCTCTTTAACCATATTAAAATGAATATTTAATGAAAATTTCGAGTTATTTTACTCTTTAAATGAAATTGAACCGAATCCGGATAGGTGCTGGAAGCAGCCACATCTCCCTGTATGACCGGCGCTTTCACCCCTGAGTGGAGTGCTTTTGCGGATATCTCAACATATGCTTCGTCCCACATCTCCTTCTCGATAAAAGAAGCCAGTAATTGAGCGCCTCCTTCTATCAGGAGAGAGTATATTTTTTCATCGTACAACCGCTCTAATATCTGTCTGTTGGTATCCCCGGAGAAATCTATCCCGATATATTTGATATGCTCTTTTCTCCCTGTCTCAGGAGGGAGGGATGCCGTGAAAACGATGGTAGGCGCTGATTCGTCGAACAGGAACGCGTCGGAGGGGATCTTGTTTTCCCTGTCGATAACCACCCTTGTGGGATGATCGCCGAACCACTTCCTTGCCGTCAGTTGCGGATTGTCCAGGAGTGCGGTATTTGTACCCACCAGAATTCCCTGGACTTGCGTGCGGAATTTATGGACGATAGTGTGTGTCAGGGTGTTGGATATGATCACCGGTGTTCTCCCGTCATTCGGAGTACGATGCTGGTCCATAAATCCGTCGCTGCTCTGCGCCCATTTTAAAATCAGATAAGGCCTGTTGCAGAGCTGGTTTACGAAGAAGATCCTGTTCAGGTCGCGGGCTTTTTCTTCCAGCATTCCCACCGTCACTTCGATACCGCTCTCTCTCATCATGGCGATACCTCTGCCCGCCACTTTGGGGTTGGGATCACTGGTTGCCACCACCACACGGGGGATCTTCCTGGAGATGATCAACTCTGCACAGGGCGGGGTCTTGCCATGATGTGCACAGGGTTCGAGCGATACATAGAGGGTCGATTCGGGAAGCAGTGCACTGTTCTTTACGGAAGCGATGGCATTCACCTCCGCATGTGCTTCCCCATATTGCCGGTGGAACCCCTCCCCGATGATCCGGTTGTTGTGTACCACTACAGCGCCTACCAAAGGGTTCGGTTTCGTGAAGCCTTCCCCCTTACGGGCAAGCTGAAGGCATCTCTCCATAAATACCGGATTTAATTCCATTTTTTATTATCTTTGACGATCATTATGCAGCATTCGGTTCGACATATCCTGCAGGAATTGAACGGGCTCTATTCCAAATCCGAGATCTCCGTTCTTGCGCAACTTATCCTGGAGGAGGTGTGCGATGACTCTTTTACAGGTATAACGACAGACAAAATTAATCATTTATCCCGTTCGGAACTCCGGAAAGCGGAAGATATTGTCTGTAGGCTGAAAAACGGGGAGCCGGTGCAGTATGTATTGGGTAAGACGGAGTTTTACGGAATACCTTTTATGATTACGCCCGATGTACTTATCCCCCGGCCTGAAACAGAGGAACTCGTGGAATGGATCCTCTCCGGAAACCGGCAAATAGGTCGCTCGGTGCTGGATATAGGAACCGGTAGCGGCTGCATCGCGGTGACGCTGGCGAAAAAAATGAGCGATGCCCGTGTATACGCCTGGGATATATCGGAGAAGGCACTGAAAGTGGCATCGGAAAATGCCCGCCTGAACGGGGTAACTGTACATTTCTCGGTGCGGGATGTTTTTCAGCCTGTGGGCATCGATCCCGTCTTTGACGTGATAGTGAGTAATCCCCCCTATGTGACCGAATCGGAAAAGGCGACCATGGAGGCGAACGTCCTCGGTTTTGAACCCCATGAGGCACTTTTTGTTCCTAACGACCATGCTTTGCTGTTTTATGAACGGATTGCCGATGTGGCGTCTGAGTTGCTGTACAACAACGGGGAGTTGTATTTTGAGATCAACAGGGAAAAGGGGCCGGAGGTATGTGATATGCTCCGGGGCAAAGGTTTTGCCCGGGTAGAACTGAGAAAAGATATTTCAGGGAATGACAGGATGGTACGTGCCCTAAAACCGGAAGGTCATGGATAAGAACGGCAGGAGAATAACTGAAGAGAAAGCTTATGCGAAGATGGCGCGGATCTGCTCGCAAAAGGAATGCGCTCCCTGTGATATAGCCCGGAAGCTGGGAAGGATGGAGCTTCCCAGGCCGGTGATAGATAAGATTATCGATCGGCTTAAGAAGGAGAAATATATGGATGAAAAACGGTTTATCCGTAGTTATATCCATGATAAACTTCATTTTAATAAATGGGGGAGGAGAAAGATAATACTCTCCCTGAAGCAGAAGCAACTGCCTCAGGACCTGATCGAGGAGGTGTTGTCGGAGTTTTCCGGCGCTTCGTTCGGCGAATCCCTGCAACCCATCCTTGAGAAGAAATGGAAGACCGTGAAAGGAAAGTCGGATTACGAAAAACGGGGTAAGCTGATCCGGTATGTATTGAGCAGGGGCTTCTCCATGGATGAGGTGATGGCTTGCATGAAAAAAATGCGGATAGGGGAAATCTTCGATGAAACGGAATGAACTTTTAAATCAACTGGCAAACCTTTTTTTTCCGAATGTATGTGTTATCTGCGGCGGCGAATTGCTTCCGGGGGAAGAAGGCGCCTGCCTGCAGTGCCTGTATAAGTTACCCAAGACCCATAACTTCAGGGAGCCGGATAATGATGCCGAAAAGCTGATGGCCGGCCGGATCCCTTTCGAACGGATCGCCTCATACTGCGTATATACAAAGGGAGGGATCCTTCCGCCCCTGATCCATCATCTGAAATACCGTCACAATCAGCGTATCGGCCTGCTGCTTGGGCGAATGTTCGGAAAAGACCTGCTGGGAAGTGAATTCCTGAACCCTGTCGAGCTGATCGTTCCTGTGCCGCTCCATCCCAAAAGAGAAAAAGCCAGGGGATACAATCAGGCCGGAATAATTGCAAAAGGCCTTTCCGAAACTACCGGCCTGCCTATGTCGGCCGGTAACCTGCTTCGTGTGGTATACAATCCCACGCAGACAAAGCGTACCAAAACGCAGCGATGGGAGAATGTGAGAGATATTTTCAAAGTGGCCGATCCGGGATTGTTCGAGCAGAAGCACCTGTTGCTGGTAGACGATGTGATCACTACAGGATCCACTTTAGAAGCCTGTGGAACGGCTCTGCAGGTATGTAAGGGTGTGAAAATCAGTATCGCTACTCTCGGAGAGGTTTTTTAGTCCTATTTTTTTCAGAAATAGCACGCAAATATTTTTGAAAAAGAGTACTTTTGTGGTTAATCTGCAAAAAAGTCGACAAAAAATATGAACACGCTACAAAAATTAACAGCTGAAAAGCTTCTTAGAATTAAAGCCATTAAGTTACAGCCATCTAACCCGTTTACCTGGGCTTCGGGCTGGAAATCGCCCATATATTGTGACAACCGGAAGTTGATGTCTTATCCGGCCATCCGTAATTTTGTAAAGGTGGAGTTTGCCCGCCTTGTTCTCGAGAAATATCCACAGGCCGACGCCATTGCAGGGGTTGCTACGGGCGCTATCGCTCCCGGTGTATTGGTGGCCGACCTGCTCGGTCTGCCTTTTGTATATATCCGTTCCGCACCGAAAGACCACGGACTGGAGAATATGATAGAGGGAGATCTGCGACCAAAGCAGAAAGTTCTCGTGATTGAAGACCTGGTCTCTACGGGAGGAAGCAGCCTGAAAGCGGTGGAAGCAATCCGGCGTAACGGTTCGGATGTCCTCGGCATGCTGGCGGTATTTACCTATGGATTTCCTTATGCTGAGAATCGCATGCATGAAGCGCGGGTAGAACTCACTACGCTTTGCAATTATGATGCGATCCTGGATGAGGCGCTGGCGACCGATTATATCGATGAATCGGAGTTGCAGACATTGCAGGACTGGCGCAAAGATCCGGAAAACTGGGGACAAACCGTAAAAAAGGCCAAAAATGACCGAATTCGCCAGTGAGGTAAAAACCATTTCGCACAACGATGCCGATGTGTTCCGCGTGCTCTCCGATCTCCGGAAACTCGAATTGGTAAAGGATAAGATCCCTGAAGACAAACTTAAAGATTTTTCGTTCGATGAGAATAGTGTCTCCTTCCGGGTAGATCCGATAGGGAAGGTGACCTTTCTCGTGGTGGAACGCGAGCCGAATAAACTGGTAAAGTTTAAATCGGAAAAATTGCCTTTTGAGGTTTTCCTGTGGATACAATTAGTAGCGAAAGCCGAGAAAGATACCCGGCTGCGAATGACGGTAAAAGCCGACCTGAACCCGTTTATCAGGGGGATGGTCGAGAAACCGATGAAGGAAGCGGTCGATAAGATCTCCGACATGCTGACGCAGTTGCCCTACGATCAGCTATGATCTTCTGACCGTCTCAGCAATCCCCTTTCCGTTGCACTTTAAACGGGATATACTATTTCCAGTTCCGATTTTTTCCCGTTTTTCATTTCGATCAGCACCAATCCGTTTTCAATGGGAAGTTCTTTCCCTTTCTTCTTTATCGCGATAGCACCATGGGGGACTTTCAATCGAAAGGTATTATCTGTTTTTGCGGCCAGGGTGAGTCGGGTTAACCTACCGTTTTTCCATGCTGCATCCACTTCGGCGCCCCCTCTCACACACAATCCTTTGAAGTTCCCGTTTGCCCATGCGGTAGGCAATGCCGGCAGCAGGTGGATATATCCGTCCTGGCTTTGTATCAGCATTTCAGCGATTCCTGCCGTACCTCCTAAATTGCCGTCTATCTGGAACGGGGGATGGGCGCAGAATAGATTTGGATAGGTCCCGCCTCCGCTACTCATTTTTATCTCGTTTCCGAATGTGGGTTCCAGCAGGCTTTTTAAAAGTTTGTATGCCCGGTTGCCATCGTGCAGGCGCGCCCAGAAATTCACCTTCCATGCCCGTGACCATCCTGTTCCGGCATCACCGCGACGGTTGAGTGTCTTTCGGGCTGCTTCTGCCAGTTCGGGCGTAGTGACGGGTGATATCTGGTTGGAGGGATGCAATCCGTAAAGGTGCGAGACATGCCGGTGTTGCGGATCCACTTCCTTATAATCTTCCAACCATTCCTGTAAATGTCCGTCGGAGCTGATCTGCATAGGGGGTAATTGAGGAATTGCTTCCCTGATCTTTACCGTGGTTCCATCTTCCATACCGAGTATCTTTGCCGCGGAAAGAATATTGGTGAAAAGTTCCTTTATGATCTGCACATCCATTGTCGGGCCCATACATACATACACGACATCCCTGCTTCCGGGAAGATAAAATGCATTTTCGGGCGAGGAAGAAGGAGCGGTTACCAGCCATCCCTGTTTTGGTTCGCGGATCATACTGCTCAGGAAAAAACCGGCTGCCCCCGTCAGCACGGGATAGATGGATTCCAGATATGCCCTGTCCTGCGTGAAGGCGTAATGCTCCCAGAGGTGTTGGCAAAGCCAGGCGCCGCCCGTGTTGGTGGCACCCCATGAAGCATGCTCGCCGGGTGCCGTGAATTGCCAGGGGTTGCTCATCATATGCGCTACCCATCCTTCAGCGTTGTAAAAAGTTTCCGCCGTTTTTTCTCCTGACGGCACCAGTGATGTGGTGAAGTCTATGAATGCCTTATGCAGTTCCGGCAGATTACATACTTCTGCCGGCCAGTAGTTCATTTGCAGGTTGATGTTCAGGTGATAGTCCCCGTTCCAGGGAGTTTGTACCTGATTTGCCCACAACCCTTGCAGGTTGAGTGGCAGGTTGGCCTCACGGGCGCCGCTAATCATCAGGTAGCGGCCGTATTGGAAATAAAGGGCGGCAAATGCCGGGTCATTGTCCGATTGGAACCGGAGAAGGCGTTCATCCGTGGGGGTTGTAATGTCCTGTTCGCCCAGGTTCAGTTCCACGCGATCGAATTTCTTCTTATAGGTGTCAATATGGGCATGTTTTAACCGGTCGTAAGGGTTGTTTCTGGCTTGTGCCGATAATTGTTCTACATATAAGGAGAAAGTAGTGAGGTGATCCTTGTCGAACATATCTGTTGCGGTGGAGATGAGAATTACGGCCTCATCCGCCCCGGACAGGGATAATGCGTTACCGGATGATACCAGGTTGCCTCCGTTGTTCACAATTTCCAATTGTGTGAGATAGCGTACGCCATTCGCTCCGTTGTGCCCGTCGTTCAGTTGTCCTTCCATATAAAGCTTGTTCTCTTTTACAGAGACTGTGGCCCTTTCCGTCCTGCTCAGATTTACCTTGAAGGATACCGATTTTTTCTGATCGGCTGTCAGCCGGATAACCAGCACATCATGGGCGTGTGAAGCAAAATATTCGCGGGTATAGGTGATGCCGTTCCTGTTGAACTGAGTGGTGGCGACTGCATCGTCCAGGGAGAGTGTTCGCTCGTAACGGCTTATGCTGTCCGTTTGCGGATATCTGTAAGTGATATGCAGATCGCCCAGCATCTGGAAACAACCGTAGGGCGCATCTTTCCCGTTGCCGAAAGCTGATCCTTGTCCTCCGCAACGGAAGTGGCGGTACATCAGTTGCTGCGCATCCGGATTCCTGCCTGCGAGCAGCAACTCCCGGATTTCCGGTAAATAATTGATCGCTTCCGGATTAAATGCCTCGGGATCTTCACTTCCCGACCACATGGTGATATCATTCAGTACTATGTGTTCGGTGTCGATACCGCCGTCGGGCATCATGCCGATGCGTCCGTTACCCAACGGAAGGGTCTCTTCCCACACAGTGGCCGGCATAGTGTAGCGTACCACCAGTTTTTGCGGGGTTGTACCGCCTGCGGTACATTGGATCAATAACACCGATAGCACGATAGCGAGTGAAAATGGATATTTTTTCATAAGGGGGTTTTCGCCGGAATTATTTCAAGATCAATTCAATCACCGGCACATCCGTGTTCGGGCGTTCTACCGGAAGGTTCAAAATAATGTCGTTCTCTTTCGAGGTCTCGACTGTGTGGCTACCGGACTGTGTTTGCGAGTAAAATTTAATTTCCGACGCATCATGTAGCAACTGCGCGTATTCGATTTTATCTTTCAATCCCGGCAGGTGGAGCGACTTGAAAGGCCATTCGAGCACGTGAATATACAGCCTGTGGGTTTCGGGGTTATAGGTCATAAGACAGTTCTGAGGAGTTTTATATTCGTCCGGAACCTGCGTGCAGCCGTAGATCGACCGGCTGTGGAATCGCATCCATTCGCCTATCCCGTCGAGACGTTCATTGGCGCGATCATCAAATACTCCCCGTGCCGTGGGTCCCACATTGAGAAGCAGGTTACCGCCCTTGCTCACGGTTTCTATCAGCATCACAATCAACTGATGCGTACTTTTCCAGGTATATTCGTCGCGATTGTATCCCCATGAACCGGAGAAGGTCTGGCAGGTTTCCCACGGCACGCGTTCACCCCGGACAGTAGGCCATTCCTGAGGCATAAATTGTTCGGGAGTAATAAAATCCCAACCCCAATCGGTATGGTCCAGGTCCATCCGGTTATTGACCAGCACATTGGGTTGAAGTTTACGTACAAGTGCCAACAGTTCTTCCGATTTCCAGTCCTGATGTCCTTTACCGTTCTCTCCGGGATAAGAAAAGTCGAGGAACAATTCGTCTATCTGACCGAATTGTGTCAATAATTCCGTCAGCTGGTCTTTCATATATTGGCGATATATGTCCATGTTCCGGTTTTCGTTCGCTTTTTTCCGTTCTTCGGCATCCCGCGGGCCGTTGGGATGGATATTGTCGTAGGTAAAATGAGGATGATGCCAGTCGATCAGCGAGTAGTAAAATCCTATCCGTATCCCTTCCGCGCGGAAAGCATCCACAAAAGGCTTTACCAGGTCTTTTTTGTAGGGTGTATTGGTCACCTTGAAATCGGTATGTTTGGAGTCCCACAGGCAAAATCCGTCGTGATGTTTGGTGGTCAATACGACATATTTCATGCCGGCCTTTCTGGCTTTGGCCGCCCATTCTTCGGGATTGTACAGATCTGGATTGAAATGGTCGAAATATTTCTGATACGCTTCGTCCGGGATCCGCTCTCTTTGCTTCACCCATTCGTGCCGTGCCGGTAAAGCGTATATGCCCCAATGGATAAACATGCCGAACCGGTCGTTGGTCCACCATCCCATTCTTTGGGCTTTTTGCTCTTTGGTCTCACTCCATGTTTGCCGTTGTGAAAACAGTAAATTACTGCTAACCATAGTGAAAAAGACAACAGCCAGAATCATTTTCTTTGTGTTCATAGTGATTAATCATTATAAGTCATTTATTAAAAGTAGCAATGTTGGCAATCACCGGACAGGTTTTCGTTCCGGGAATATCTATTCTTCAATCCGGAAACTCTCTTTCAACCGTATATCGTTGGAAGCGGCACCGATCATTAGCGTAAACTCACCCGGTTCGGTAATGCTTTGCATATGCAGGTCATACAGTGCGAGATCATCGTACGTTAATATAAATTCCACGTTTTTTGATTCGCCTTTCCGGACATGGATCCGTTGAAAATCTTTCAGTTGAATGGGAGGGGTAACCACCGAACTTACGTTGTCACGTACATAGAGTTGGACCACCTCATCTCCGTCGATACTGCCCGTGTTGGTTACGGCACAGAATATCCGTACATGATCCTGTGCCACCTTTATGGATAGGTCTTTATAACTGAAGTTGGTATAGCTTAGTCCGTATCCGAATGCATACAGCGGCGAACTGCTCTCTTCCACGTAATCAGCCTGCCTGCCTAATGAGTAATATACCGGTAACTGTCCTACCGAGCGTGGAACGGAAACCGGTAACCTGCCCGCGGGATTATAGTCTCCGAAAAGGATATCGGCGATAGCATGGCCACCTTCCTGTCCCGGATACCATGCCGTCAGCAGCGCATCGGCTTTCTCCGAAGCGTTGTTCATATTGAGCGGCCGTCCCTGTATATAGACCACGATCAACGGCTTCCCTATTCCGGCAAGCGCTTCGAGCAGTTTCTCCTGCTCACCTAACAGATCGAGGGTGCTGCGGTCGTATCCTTCCCCCGATTCCATATCCGAAAGAATTTCATCCCGGCTGTTACCGACCGTTGCCGCTCCGGTTTCGATATATTCCGTCTTGAAATCCCTTGCACTGGATCCTCCCACAACCAACAGTATCACGTCCGATTGGCGGGCTATTTGTACCGCTTCTTCTATATCGCTTCGGGTAGTATCCCTGATGGCGCAGCCCTTTGCATAGTAGACGACGGTACGGGGACTTACGGCTTTCCTGATCCCGTCGAGCACGGTAATAATATTACTTCGCTCCTGCGGGGCGGTGTAATCACCCAACTGGTTATAGATGTTGTCAGCGTTTGGTCCTATCACCGCGATGGACCCGATCTCTTTCGGGAGCGGCAACAGACCGTCACTGTTTTTGAGCAACACCGTTCCCTGGCGGGCTACCTCGCGCGCGATCTGCTTATGCGCTTCACTTCTTACGAGAGGGGATGTCTGCGTGGGGTCGACATACGGATCCTCGAACAGCCCCATTTCAAATTTCAGCCGGAGAATATTGGCTACTGCATCATCTATATCCTGTATCGTGACGAGTCCTTCTTCCAACGCCTGTTTCAGGTTCCTCCCATAGGCATTCCCTCCCAGATCGGCGTCTACCCCTGCCTGCAATGCCATAGCCGCCGCATGTTTTATACCGGGCGCAACGCGGTGTGTCCCTGCGATGCCTTCGATACTGCCGAGATCGGAAAATACAAACCCGTCGAAACCCCATTGATCCCGAAGGACATCCTTCAGCAGGAACCGATGGGCCGTAGCGGGGATGCCGTCGATGGAATTATAGGAGGTCATAAGAGTTTTCACTCCCGTATCCGTCACTTTTTTGAACGGCATTAAATAGTCGGAGAATAATTCCCGTATTCCGATATTTGCCTGTCGGCCGTTATGACCGCCCGCAGGAATGCCATAGGCTACGAAGTGTTTCGGGGTGGAATAGACGTTCCGGCCGTTACGGATATCATCTCCTTGCAGGCCTTGCACAAAAGAAACACCCAGTTTCGCTGTCAGTACCGGATCTTCGCCGAACGTTTCCTCCACTCTCGACCACCGGAGTTCCCTTGCCAGATCCAGGATAGGGCCATACCCTATATGGGCGCCCTGCAGCCGTGTTTCAAGGGCAATTACTTCTGCCATTTGCCGTACCAGCCCGGGGTTCCATGTGCTGCCTTGCCCTAGGCCGGTGGGAAAAACGGTTGTTCCGATAGCCATGTGGCCGTGCATACATTCTTCGGCAAAAAGCAGGGGAATTCCCAGCCGGGTATGTTCTACGGCATATTGTTGTAATTCGTTCAGTGCGTTGGCTGCCAGTTCAGGATTAAGTCCTGTCTGTAACGTTTTCCGGGTCCAGGGGTCGGCACGGAGTGTCGCCCAGAAACCACCCAAAGGCATGGTTTGCATCCGTTCCCTGAATACATCGGAAGGTGCAACGGCCTGTTCACCTGTTTTGGTGTACATTTCCCATCCTGTGGGAAAGCCTAGTTGGCCGATCTTCTCTTCCGGCGTCATCCGGCTTAACAGATCCTTTACCCTGTCGCCGACCGGGGTGGACGGGTTTTTATAGAGTTGTTGTGCTACAGACAACTGCGCAATGGCGCACAAACAGAGAGCGATTATGAAACCAGTTACTTTCTTCATTTGCTTATAAAAAATCCAACTCGGCGATCGCTACAGATCTTCCGTTTCCCGCAATACCGGTGGCTTCCACACGTATATAACGGGTAGTTACCGGGTTGGTGAATGGGTGTGACCGTGGAGTCGGGTCGTTAACCAGGTTCCCGAATTCAAAGGTTTCTACCGTTTTCCAGCTTTTCCCATCGGCGCTGACCCGAAGGATCCCTCTTGCCATCATTCCTTCGGGATGGAAGGTTTGTGGTGTATAAACCATTGCTTTCAATTCGTATTCCGTGCCGAGATCAATAGCTATGAAATGAGGTGCGGCGCCGTCTTCCGATTGCCAGTAGGTGCGGCGATCCGCGTCGAAAGCCTGTACGGCGGCGGTGCGATTATTTCGTTGACTGCTTACTTCAAGCAGTTTCCAGTCCTTTTTCACGATTCCGAACGCTTCACTGTGTACCGCTCCCTGTATATTGTTATTGAATGAGACCGCTTTCAGTATATTATGTTCCACTTTGACCGGGTTTTCATACCTGAGGGAGTTTTGAGTCGGTTCCGATCCGTCGAGCGTGTAGAAAATCTGGTATCCGGTATTCAGGTTACCGGCGGCATTCTCGCCGTGAGGATTCCAGTTAAACTCGGTTTGCAGCGGGGCAATAGTGACCATTCCCTCTTTGTCGCGTGAAAACGCCAATTGCGGCGGGCGTGTACGGTAATAGTGCGCTGATACGTGGCTGATAGCCGGATCAAGCCGTGATTCCAGTATCCGGATACGGATCTTATGGGTAGTAACTTCCGGAAAACGCAGGATGCGCTTGTAGCCGATATTGGTCGCTGTGGAAATTTCTTTCCATTGAGTGTCTATCCAGGCGTCCACGGCGTGTTGTTCTACCCGTTCACTGTGGGTGGCTATGGCTTCCTGCAGCATCAACCGGTTGATCGTGGCGGGTGCCGGCAGTGTAATGATGATCCCGTGCTTTTTTTTGTCCAGTAACAGGTATGTGTCCGGATCACCGTCCAACACCTGTTTTGGCCCTTTGGCATCCTGTAACAGATTCTTTTCGTATGTTTCTTTGATACGTTTCCCCACTTCTTCCAGCACATCTACATCCCGGGGAGAAAATGTACCCTCACGGTTGGGGGGGATATTCAGCAAAAATGTGGAATTACCACCGACGGAACGTTCGTAAATGTCGAATACATCGTCGGCGCTCCGTACTTTCTGATGCGTGTCGTCGCGGTAAAACCACCCTTCACGGATGGATGTATTGGTTTCGGCCTGTTGATAGTGAAGGTATTTTCCCTGATAGAGTTTTTCACGTGAGCCGAGATCCGTGTCTGTAAGGTCTGTGAAATGAGAAGTGGTATTGGGATCTTTGGGATAGGTTATCACGTTCCACTCCGTTTGTCGTGTTGCTCCTGCTTCGTTGCCGCACCAGCGGATATCTTCGCGTCCGAAAATAACCGCCTTAGGGGCCAGGGTACGGATCAATTCTCTCCATGCCGGATAGTTGTAGGTCTGTCCGCCTTTGGTTTTGGGATGTGCGCCGTCGAACCATACTTCATGGATCTCGCCGTATTCTGTCAGTATCTCAAAAAGCTGGTTCAGGAAGTATTCATTGTAATCATCCGCTTCGAACTCGAACGTGGTTTTGTTTTCGAACGGACGGCCCGGCACTTCGCGTGGAATGGTACGTTTGGTGTATTCACTCAGGTTGCCGTACAGCCCTTCGGGATGTTCGATCTGGTATAGATCCGCCGGGGACATATAAACGCCGAGTTTCATCCCATATTTTTTACAGGATTCCGAAAGGTCTTTGAGCACATCGCCTTTCCCGTCGAGGAACCCGGAAGACATAATGCCATGATCGGTATAACGGCTCTGCCACAGTACGAAGCCGTCATGATGTTTCACGGTCAGAATGACCATTTTCATTCCGGCTGCTTTCATTGCACGGCACCACTGGTCGGTGTCGAGTATTTTCAGATCAAAAACGGCCGGATCTTCCATCCCGCTTCCCCATTCCTTACGGGTAAAGGTGTTGGGGCCGAAGTGAATGAAAGCGATAAATTCATTTCTCAAAGCATCCAATTGATTCTCTGTCGGAACTACATGGGCTGCTTTTTCGATGATGGCTTCTTTACTGTCCCCCTCTTCTATTTTAATGGTGCTTTGAGGAGTGATGGAGTGTTGTGATCCCGTTTGGCATGATAAAAGAAGAATGCCGAATGCGAATAGGATTATTTCTCTCATTATTTACCTGTTTCAAATGAAAATACCCATGGCAAGTTAGTAGGATTTTTTATAACGGGCAAAACGATACGGGTTTTATTTCCCTCTACCTTCCATTTTACCTGCTTTTTCGTGTGCAGAAGAGTGACTTTGCTCCCTTTTTTGGGTGTATTGCCTTCCCACTCGATTACGGAAGGTATCTCCTTGCCGTTTTCCGGTACATAATGGGCGTAAACCGTTTTGTTGTCTTTGCCGGCTGTGAACCATACCTTTCCACTGTGGTAATGAGGAGTGATGCGGGTATTGTAAATGCCTTTCCCGTTTATTTTGAGCCAGCCGCCGATCTCTTTCAATATGGCTTCTACTTCGGGCTGGATGATCCCTTCAGGTGTAGGCCCTACGCCCAGCAGAAGGTTTCCTCCTTTTGCCGTCACTTCGATCAGTAAGGCGATCACTTCGGCCGGCGTTTTGAAGGTGGCGTCCGGGGTCCATCCCCAATCACTGCTTAAAGTGATACAACTTTCCCACGGGTAGGGGAGTTGTTCCGAGGGAACGGATCGTTCGGGTGTCTGGTAGTTCTCGTATTTTCCGCGGATGGTCCGGTCAACGATCAGTAAACCGGATTGGTTGCGGCGTGCCATCGCCGCGATCTTATCCATATCGATATCCTGCCTGGGAGAGGCTACCCAACCGCCGTCGAGCCAGAGGATATCTATGTCGCCGTAGTTGGTCATCAACTCCTGTATCTGGTTGAACGTGAATTGTTTGAAATTATCCCATCGCTCCGGATGCCGTTCAATTTTGTAATTTACATTTCGGGTGGGTGTGGCGAAATAATCCCACCAGTAATACTGGCTATGCCAGTCGGGTTTGGAGAAATAGGCTCCCACCATGAAATCCTTTTGCCGGAAGGCATCGAATACGAATTTCGCCACGTCGGCCTTCGGATGGTTTTTGAACGGCCCCTGTGCGATAGAGAAGTCCGTCTCTTTTGTGTCGAACATGTTGAACCCGTCGTGATGTTTGGTGGTGAAGATGGCATATTTCATACCTGCCTGCTTCATGACGTCGCTCCACTGGTCCGGATCGAAATCGACCGGATTGAATTGGTCTTTCAACCCCCAGTACCATTTCTTGTATTCCTCGTAGGAAACGGTGCTGTCGCGCGGTATCCAATCGACATCTTCGGAACAGATCGACCACGATTCTACGATCCCCGGTACGGAATACAACCCCCAGTGGAACAGTACCCCGAATTTGAGATCCTGCCAGCTATCCAGTTTTTTAAGCACGTTCTCTTCTTCCGGCCAGACATATCCTTTCGATTGTTCGTGTACAAAACCCTGCTGGGAATAGATCATTGCGGAGAATAGGATCCCACATAAGATCAAGATTTGTTTTTTATACATTCTTCTTTCCATTTTAAAAAATAGAGTTGCCTTAGCCACCTATCCTTTGGGTTTTCTGTTCTTTGCTCTCACTTTATGTTTTTAAGTGAAAATAAAAAGTTGTTTCTAACCATACTAATAAATACAACAGCTAAAAATCCCTTTTGTGGGCATGACAATCAATTGTTCTAAACTATTTATTAATAGAGTTCAACATTGGAAATCACCGGGCAGGCTTTCGAATCGGTGATTTCTATTTTTATTTTTGAGGTTTTTACAGGGTTTATCTGTAAAATTCTTTTGTACCCGATGGTCCTAGCTTCAGAGACCGTTTCCCATTGATCGTTGTTCCATATTTCGACGCGGAACGATTTGATCCTTTGTCCTAAAGGAATATATTCCTGCAAGAGGACGTAGGAAACCGTTTGGGGTTCGCTGAATTCCAGTTCGAAACTACCCGTCACCACATCGTCGTCCGTCGTCCAATAGGTTTCTTTATCACCGTCGATCAGGTTTTCAGGGGAAAATTGAGACGATTTACCTCTGTAACTGCTTGCATTAGCTGTTGCTACGATTGCCAGGTTATTCGAAAAAGCTTCGTTGAGTAGTTCTCTGAAACCCTGAAGCGACCGGATATCATTCTCGTGGATCAGTCCCCTTCTGTCGGGCGGGACATTTAATAATAATACCGACCCTCTGCCTACTGAAGTGAGGTAGATATCGAACAGTTGTTCGGGTGATTTTACAAGGGAGTCTTCCTCTGCATGATAGAACCATCCCGGCCTGATGGATACATCCACTTCGCCGGGGATCCAGTGGGAACCGTCGATAGAACCGGTGTTCAAAAGTTTTTGAATTCCTGCTTTTCCGGCGTATAAAGTGTCTGGAGTGATGGTGTTCCAGTTGGTTTCTCCTGCATATCCACTTTCGTTTCCTATCCAACGGATATCGGGTCCGGCATCGCTGAAAAAAATAACCTGCGGCTGGATAGCTCGTACCAGATCGAGCGTTGCCGGCCAGTCATAATATGTTTTGCGGTCGATCCTCCGTATTTCTCTTTTTCCTCCGTAATAGCCGTCGCCACCGTTGGCTCCGTCGAACCACATTTCAAATACAGGCCCATAGCCAGTAAACAGTTCTTTCAACTGATTACGGTAGTAGGTGATGTATTCAGGGTTTCCGTAATCCTTATGGTTCCTGTCCCATGGGGAGAGGTATACTCCGAATTTCAGACCATGCTTTTTGCAGGCATCGCTTACATCTTTGACGATGTCGCCGTTCCCGTTCTTATACGGACTGTTCTTGACGGCGTGTTCCGTGTATTCGGAGGGCCACAGACAGAAACCGTCATGATGTTTGCAGGTAAGGATCATACCTTTGAATCCGGTCTCTTTCAAAACGGATATCCATTGGGTAGCATCCAGTTCGGTGGGATTGAAGATAGAAGGGCTTTCATCGCCATATCCCCATTCCTTACCGGTAAAGGTGTTGGTCGTGAAATGAATGAATGCATTCATTTCCATTTCGTGCCAGGCAAGCTGGTTTTCGGACGGCACCGGCAATACCGGAGCCGGCGGCTCTATACTTTTCCCGGGTTGACAGGCTGTCAGCAACAGACCGAGAATGCAGGAAACCGGAAAGGTGATTGTATGGATTATTTTTTTCATTATTATCAATAATTTTGAAATAAATTATCAGGAGAAGTGTGTTTCCACATTTCTCCTGATAATAATCAGAATTATTTCCATCCTGGATTTTGAGTTACGACGTTCTCTTCGGATTTCATATGACAAATAATTAATTTCGCATCTGCCGCAGGGTTTACGGTGAGGTGAGCCATTTCCACACGATCGAGAAGCAGATTATGGGTTTATCAGTACATCTTGTGAGATCTGTAAGTTATTGTAATTTTTTTATGGTTTAGTGTGAACTTTAATTACATGATCCCTATAGGCTATACTGTGCTGTACTGTGCTGATACAAAAATAAAATAAAAAAGGAAAATAAAAAAAGATTTTTATATGTTGTGTAACATATTTCAGGGAGAAGGAAGAACGATTTATAACGAACTCTTGATATACCGAAAAGAAAAAAATAAAATAATTGTACGAAAAAAGGGAATCGGAAGAATAATATATGGTTATTCTCTCCGGCTCCCCTTTATTTATCAATTTGTTATATTTACTTCACCCGTTAGAAGCGTATAAAAAATAACTCTTCTGACGGGACGGTAATTCATATAATCCCTTTCTCCTACCTAATCAATGTAGGTGTCGCGATAAAAAGATTCAGAAGGATTTTTCACCCAGAAAATTGGTGAACTATAATTATCCTGATCCTGCACTTTCTGATACTCTTCGGCATTCGTAGATTGTTCACTGGCCGGATAATGAGCCCGCTCTATCTGGGTCTTTGTCCGTATATCCTGAAGTGTTGTTACCGGTTCCAGCTTAGGACGACGGGTGCGGCGCAATTCCGTCCATAATTCATAAATACCGATCATATTGAGATGAATATACTTTTGTTGCATAACTATTTCAAGTTTATCAGGTGCATTATTGTATTCATTCTTAATGAAATCAGCATATTGATCAATGACTGACTGGGCCGGTTTTGTCGGGCTTAACACTGTTAAATCCACATCCGGAAAGTAGGTTTTCTCAGGATTATATGTCGATCGGGCATTATACCAGTACCAGAAATCAACAGAGTGTTTCACTGCATCGGCAACATGGTCGGCTCCATTTTTTCCCGTGCTTCCCAGATTCTTTAGCGCCACTTCTGCCAGTAACAGGTCCACCTCGGCGCGCGAGATCATATAAACGGGAGTTTCATTAAAAACAAGCGTCTTGAGATTGTATTTTGACACGCTGTTCACACTGAGCATTACATCCAGGTTGTTGCGATAAGAACCGTTGTTCATCAAATAGGGGAATGATTTCATCAGGCTCCACTGTGTATCCGTTACGTCATCGGGTTTCGTAGCTGTATTATAATATTCTACCTGAGCTGCCCTGTAAGGTTCGTTCCGCTCATATCCCCTATCCATACGTATACCGCGATAATCACCCCATTTGGTGGGCATAGCAATCACCGGCAGGCGCGGGTCGTCGGTACCCGGCTCGTATGTATCGCTACCACGATTCATGCGTTTCATGATCACATTGGGAATAAAGTAACTGGTGAATCGTTCGATCATACCGCGCACCCATGTTTCACCTCCACCCGAAAGTGTGGCACTGAGAGTAGTAAAAGGCGGATCCCAGGTAAGGTCTGAGCTGGGAAGCGTACCTTTACTTATAATATCCTGAATATGTTCCTTAGCTGTAGCTTCATCAACCCCCGATAACCGTACGGCATATTTTAGCCTGACGGCAGTTGCCCATTCGATCCATTTACTGATATCTCCGTTGAAAGCAAGATCCTGCTGGGTGAAAAGCGCTTTCGATTCGGCACTCATCCCGTTATAGGCGGTTTGCAATCTCTCGGTACAGTCCTTTATGTTATTGAGTCCCGCCACATAAATATCCTTCGGATCGTCGTATTTTACGAAAAATACTCCTTCCGCTCCTCTCAAAGCATCGAAATAAGGAATGCTGTTGAAAAAGTCCACATTTCTTAAGAAAGCAAAGTCTTTGATGATTGTAACAAGATCATAATAGAGTTGGTTTTCTTTAATGAAAGCTTCATCGCCCGTCTCAATCAGGTTTTTCATCAATCCCCAGGGACGCAAACGCTCATACATATGGTTGAAGTATGTTCTGGCGTCATTGGTTTCATCGAACCCCCCACCATTCAGGTCGGGCCAGGTGTTATAGATGGCATCGTAATTGGCAATCATAGGACGTACCCCAATTTGGGAATAAGCAGTTATACCCCATCCTCCAAGTCCCCACCAATACTCTCCGTAATCTTGCACGAAAATCTTCCATTGGTAAACTACATTGCTAAACATACCCGGCATGAGTGTTTCTTCGGGTGCTTGATATTGCTCCGGATTGTAAAACTGTTCTTCCAGTTGTGACTGACAGGAGGTAAACAGAAAACCGAAAAAAGCAAGTATCGTAAAGAATATATTTTTTATTGTTTTCATTGTTATATTTTTTAAAGTATATGATGTTCAGAAACTGACGTTTACGCCAAATCCCCACGAACGGTGCATAGGAAAGATAGAGTATTCCAGATAGCTGTTAGTTCCCTGTAACGATTCAGAGTCGATATTGGGAATAGACTTGTGAAGATAGAAGAGATTACGTCCGGTAAGACTCAATGTCACTTTTTGTAAATGCATTCTTTCTGAAACGACTTTCGGTAACGAATAAGCTATTCCGATTTCACGTAACTTTACATAATTGTTTTTAAAGATGTAATCCGGTTGAAGATTATCCTGCATGTCATGAATGAAGGTAGACCAATATGTGGCTACCGGAATAATCTGGTCATTTGCCACATAACCATCGCCATCACTTTTCACACCGCTTAGAATCATACCGTCATGATAAACCCTGCCATCTTTCGCGTCGGCGGGAGCGGAAGCTTGATGGTTATCAAGACGTATTCTCCGTTCCGTACCTTCCTGTATGTAGTATGGAATACCTCCACTGGCCTCATCGCGATTAGCCAGGGTCTCTTTCACTGTACCTGTTCCCAGAAGGTAATAGTTGGACATTGAAATCAAACGGCTACCGAAACTATAATCCAATCCTACGCGCAGGCTGAAATTCTTATAATAAAAATCCGTTGCAACACCTCCGATAAGCGAGGGGTTTACATTACCTGTTGCCTTGAATCCGGCATTTTTGTCGAGTTGATATAAACCGTCCGCTCCTATTATACGTTGTCCGTCAGGCGCTCTTAGATAATCGTAGGTCATGATTTCCCCTGAACGTTTTCCCGTTTCGGCCACCACTTGCCATCCGTTGTTGGATCCCAGTATATGACGCGTGATTCCTCCATAGAGTTCTTTTACCTCAGAGAACTGATTGGCAAGGTTAAAGGTTACATCCCACCGATAGTCCTTGTGGGCCAATATCGCACCTTTCAGCATGATCTCATAACCATGATTCTTTACCTTACCAGCATTGATTTTGATTTTGTTATAACCGGTGGCAGAAGTCAAAGGTATACCCATAATCTGGTCATAAATTGTAGCATTGTAGTATGAGAAGTCAAGTTCCAGGCGGTTTTGCGGGAAAAAGCGCAAATTACCACCGATTTCATACTCCCTTTTACGTTCAGGTTTAATATCTCCCGAGAAGAGTTCCAGGGGAGGTTCTACCCTTCCTGTATTTGTATTCGGGATAGTACTCAGGTTATATTGACGCAGTGCAAAATAACGGGTTGCAGGTCTCCCTACATCAGCCCACGACAGGCGTATTGTTCCGAATTGTAGTTGTGGAATTTTAAAATCTTCGCTGAAATTCCAGTTAAACGAAATACCGGGGTAGAAATATGAATTGTTCCCTCTTGGAAGCGTGGAGGACCAGTCGTTACGACCTTGTATTTCGAGGTAATAACGATCTTTCCAAGAGGTCGTTATCGATGCGTATGCGCTGTATAGGCTTTCCTGTCCGCGTGCATGTCCTAACACCTTACCCCGTTCACCTCCTCCGGGCCAGTTTGGAGCATTATTCAACGAATACCAATCGGGATATGCCATATCTCCATAAGTAGAAGCATAAATATTATAATCTTTTATACTTTTAAACTCGCCTCCCCCTAATGCTGTAATACGTAATTCATCATTCAGGAATGATTGATCGTATTGAAGATTTGCCCTCAGGTTATAAATGAAATATTGATCAGTATCAAACCGGTATCTTCCTCCTTTTACCTCCGGTTCTATTGCGGTTACCTTTTCTTTTTTGGTATAATCGGTCTGTGTAAAATCAAGTCCCGCATGTGTAACCAATGCAACCAGGGGATGGAATTGGAAGATGCCACGGACTGCCGAGATCATGTGCGTTTTATCATCCAAATTCGTATTCTGGTTCTGATGCCATAGAATATTGGCTATTTGCGTTTGAGAAGCCGGTAAACCTATTTCACTGAGATCAGCCCTATATCCGTTGGGATCCAAATATCTACTGGCAATGGTTTGATAATCGTAATCCCTGTTGAATCCTGTACTCATTAAAGAGTAAATGTTCGGATAACGGTTATTGGTCTTAATTTTATAGAGATTGGAGGTAACTTCAATTTTAGCAAGTTCCGATACATCCATCTGTCCGGCAAAACTGAAAGTATGCCTTTTTTGCCAGTGGTTCTGCATGATACCATCAAAACTGTAATTGGTATAGGAAATACGCATATTCCCTCTTTCATTACCCCCGGCAATTGCTACTTGTAAACTATTGGTGCTCCCCGTTTGAAACAGGTCATTGTAGTTATTGGGATATGGCTCGTATTTTCGCGTTGATCCATCCCAATATGTGATGGTACGGCCGTCGAATCTTGGTCCGAAATTCCTGTAATCGGAAACAATTTTGTTATCATTGACATCAAGGCTATATGCATTACTTCCCGATCCGTATTCGTTTTGAAAATCAATAAAACTTACCGGTTCTTCCCATGTGTGGTTGAGTGATAACGTTACACCCAATCCCCGGGTTCTTGCACCCTTTTTTGTAGTAATCAACACCACTCCGTTAGCTCCGGCGCTTCCATATAATACCGATGCTTTAGCACCCTTCAAAATTTCCATCGACTCAATGTCTTCCGCGTTGATGTCGTTAATACCGGCACCATAGTCAAAAGAATTGAACGGATCATAACCTCGTGTTTCCATACTTGACTCCTTGTCATAAATAGGCACACCATCCACAACAAACAACGGGCGTGTAGTGGAAGAAGACTCCAGTTGTGTAGCACCACGGACTTTGATGTTGATACCCCCCGTTGGGCCTGATGAACTTGCCGTTAATCCTACCCCCGGCGCCTTACCGTAAATAGACGCGAGCGGATTTGTAGGAACACCGGCTATCACCAGTTCGTCACCCTTTATGGAGCTAACCGCATAGCCGAGTGATTTTCTATCGCGTGGAATACCTAAGGCTGTGATAACGATCTCATCCAATAGTTCCGTATCGGATTCCAGTACAATGTCAATTGTTGTTCTTCCTTCCACCGGAACAGATTGGGTCGTCATTCCCACATAGCTAAACTGTAACGTTGCATTTCTCGGAACATTACTTAATGTGTAATTCCCGTCTATATCGGTCACCGTACCATGCGATGCATTGCCCTGCACCGTAATCGTAGCACCGATCACCGGCTCATTGTTGGCGTCGGTTACCGTTCCTTTTACTGTAATGTTCTGAGCGAACATTGCCAAGGACACTATCCACATACATGCGAATAACAGTCCTTTCCACTTAAACGACTTCTCTCTTTTCATTCTTTCTTTTTTTAAGGATTAATAATTGACGTGATTTATTTTTATTTATTTAACTATAGGACATCTTCCCTTTCCGAAAGATTCTTTATTATTTAATATATTATACTGTGATAATATCGCTGTATTATGCGGCTGTGTTTATTTTTCTCCTGTTGTATGCCTGTGTGCCGTACCACGCTACCACCACAAAACTCATGAACGGCAGGATAAATGAAGCGTTTACGGCAGGGAACGATGCGCCTACCGTCCCCATATCGATAATAGCTGCCTGTACCGGCGGTAGAATGGATCCTCCCAATATGGCCATGATCAGTCCCGCCGCGCCGAATTTGGCGTCCTCGCCCATCCCTTTCAGGGCAATACCGTAGATAGTGGGGAACATAAGCGACATGCATGCCGACACGGCGACCAGACAATAGAGTCCCCATATATCTTGGAAAAGGATAACCCCCAGCGTGAACATTCCCGCGGCAACGGCAAATGTACGTAGCATATTCCCGGGATCGAAGAATTTCATCAGATAGGTGGCTATTAAACGGCTGAAGCAGAAAATGATCATTGCGGCAATGTTATACTTCTGCGACAAAACCTCCGCTGCCTGCTCTTCCATCCCCTGCCCCATGAAGATGCGTGTGCCATACTGGATGATAAACGTCCAGCACATGATCTGTGCACCTACGTAAAAGAATTGCGCGATGACTCCCTGACGGTAATTGGGAATCAAAAATATTCGTCTGATGGTAGCGCCGAAATGGAGCCTTTTATCCGAATCTCCGTTTTTCGGCATTCTCGCCATAAGGATGACCAGGAACATCACTATCACGATGATACCGATGGCCAGATAGGGCGCAATCAGAGTGGCCAGGTCGGATCGTTTCAATGCCTCAAACTCCGGATCGGGAAGCATGGCACGTTCGGCCGTACTCATGGGGTCGAGCCGCGCCTGAATAAAGTTCATAGCGACGAACATTCCCAACAGGGATCCTATGGGATTAAATGCCTGGGCCATATTAAGCCGGCGGGTAGCGTTTTCTTCGGGCCCCATCGTCAGGATATAGGGGTTGGCACTGGTCTCCAGGAATGATAATCCGCACGTGAGAACAAAGTAGGCTACCAGGAAGGGGTAGTAGTTGCCTGACCTCATCGCGGGAAAGAACAGAAACGCGCCTATGGCATATAGTGCCAGCCCCAATAATATCCCGGATTTGTAAGAGAACTTTTTTATGAATACGGCGGCAGGAAACGCCATGGCAAAATAGCCTCCGTAAAAAGCCAGTTGTACCAGCGCACCCTGCGTAACGTTCATCCTGAAAATTTTCGAGAAGGCTTTTACCATGGGATTGGTAATGTCATTGGCAAACCCCCACAAGGCAAAACAAGCGGTAATGATGATAAACGGTAACAGGTAGTTGATACCCTTATGTGTAAGCAATGGAAGTTCCTTCTTATTCATCTCATTTTTTATTTAACCACCCCTTTTTTCAGGATGATATTGGCGTAAAGCGCCTCTTCTCCCGTGGCTATCACCGCATACGATCTTTTAGCTCTCTCATAAAATGCAAATCGCTCCAGGTAGTTTATTGAGTAAGGCTCTCCTGAATTTTGGAGGATAGCTTTATAGTCGTCCCATATCCCGGGTTTGTAATCGTCACCAGGTACGATCTCCATCAGGAATACCTGATATTCACTGTAGGAATCCAACGGGAACAATTCCATCAATGCTTTCAGGATATCCTTTCCCGATACCCCGTCTGCCCGGATTATATGCTGCGAAAGGGTGTGACAGGGGAAATTGCCGTCGGCAATCACTATCTCGTCTCCGTGTCCCATTTCCATCAGCGTTTTTACCAACTGCGGTGAAAGAATTTTTGGAATTTTTTTTAGCATGGCGTAGTGGTTTTTATGTGACTATTTATAAATAGGACCGAAATTCTTGCAGGCACGGAAATCGGCTCCCTCTTTATCCATGCCGAAAGCGTTCCATGCCGAGGGACGAAAGATATCGTCTTCTTCCACGTTATGCATGCATACCGGAATGCGGAGGATCGATGCGAGGGTAATCAGATCCTGCCCGATATGGCCGTAACTGATCGCTCCGTGGTTGGCACCCCAATTGTTCATCACCGAATAGACATCTTTGAAGGGACCTTTTCCGTTAAGGCGCGGAGCAAACCAGGTGGTTGGCCATGTTTTATCAGTGCGTTGGTTGATGATATGGTGAACTTCGGGATCGAGATCTACCGTCCACCCTTCGGCTATCTGTAAGACAGGCCCCAGGCCGTCCACCATATTCAGTCTAGACATGGTGACGGGCATGCCACCTCTGGTGAGGAAGGTGGATGAATACCCGCCGCCGCGGAAATAATCGCGATCGGCGGGCGACCAGGTGGTGGCCGCAAGACAGGCTTCTGTTTCTTCATCGGTGATATTCCACGGTTCTTTCAGGGCCGGCTTCCCGTTGAGATCCATACGGCCTGTACCGTCGAGCGTGGTGGCTCCCGAATTGATCAGGTGAATGACGCCATTGGCCGCTAGTCCCGTAAGCTCTTTTCCGGTAATGCGTTTCACGGCTTCGGGGCTCCAGTAAGTACGTACGTCTGAAAAGATCTGTGCCGTATTGGTCAGCAAGTGGCCGAACAACATGACCACCCCGTTCAGCGAATCGTTTTCGGTGGCGACTACATAAGCCTCGCGGATACCGTTCCAGTCGAACGACGTAGTTAGTATCGTTTCGCTGAAATCGCCGTTGGGCAGGAAATCGGTCCATTGGCGTTGTCCCTGAAATCCGCCGGAGATCGCATTATGCCCGATCGCCTCTTCCTTGAAACCCAACGCTTCGAGTTTCGGGTTGCCCTGCATCAGGTCGCGGATGATGATGGTCATTTTTACGACAAATTCCCAGTCTTGGTCTTTTTCCTCACGGCTCTTTTGTTTTTCCCTTCTATTGAAATCGGGGCCTTCGTTCACTTTGCAGTATTTCTCCGTCCACGCCATGGCTTTTTCGAACTCTTCGTGGTCGTAGATCCCTTCCTGTATCCGGCGAAGGATCTCTGTAGAATCGACCGATTCGTTCCGGATACCGAGATATTTTTGAAAAAAAACGGGATTCACAATGGATCCGGCAATCCCCATTGAAACGCTGCCTATGGAAAGGTATGATTGCCCTCTCATTGTGGCTACGGCCTGTGCAGCACGTGCGAAACGCAGGAGCTTTTCCGCCACGTCTTCGGGGATCGTGTTGTCCTGCATATCCTGCACCTCATGTCCGTAGATACCGAAAGCAGGAAGCCCTTTCTGTGAATGGGCTGCCAGGACTGCCGCCAGATAAACGGCCCCCGGGCGTTCCGTCCCGTTGAAACCCCAAACGGCTTTTGGGTAATACGGATTCATGTCCATGGTCTCCGAACCGTAGCACCAGCTTGAAGTGACGGTGATGGTGGCGCCCACCCCCGCCCGTTCGAATTTTTCGGCACAGGCAGCGCTTTCGCTCACTCGTCCGATAGTGTTGTCGGCGATTATACATTCTACCGGACTCCCATCCCCGTTTTTTAAATTACTACTGATGAGTTCGGCAACAGCCTTTGCCAGCTTCATCGTTTTTTCCTCGAGGCTTTCCCTGACACCTCCCTGACGTCCGTCGATGGTAGGACGGATCCCGATTTTAGGATATTTTTTCATATAGTTGCTTTTTCAGGTGTATGGAACCTTTAATGATTAGTTAATTTAACGATTTATCGACTTGTTGTTTAGTAATTATTAAATCGGTTCACCAAATTGACTTTCCTGCTCGTTTTATATTTTCTTAGATAATTGTATGCTGAACTGTGCTGATTGCGAATAAAAAAAATTAAAAAGAATCCCGGAGTATGATCTCTGTCGGTAAAAATATTTTGACAGGATCTTCCTTAACGACGAAATCGGCAGCGAGGGTTCCCATTTTTTCCCAATTGACCCCTATACTTGCTATCCCGTTTTCTATCACTTCATAGAACGGAGTCTCGTTATAGGCCAATAGCCCGTAATCTTTGCCGGATTTAAGTTGTTCCGACTTTCCTTTTTTTATGATCTTTACGAGATCCTCCTGCTTGATGACCAGATAAAACGCGTTTTCCAGGATGATCGTTCTTTCCGTGATCTCATCGATGATGTCGAACGGGAGATTGTTCTCGATGCAAAATTTGCTGAAATACTCCTTACTGCTCTGTGGATGTTTGTGGTGTTTATTGAATACGAAGAACAACTTCCGGTATTTTTTTAGCCGGATTTTTATTGTTTCCAAAGCATTGTAAAGCGCCGTATCGAAGTCCTGACAAACATAGGAATACCCGTTTTTCTCGAATTTTCCGAAATCCAAAAGCAATAACTTCTTTTGATCAATTTTCACCAATTCTTCGGAAAACTTTTCATTGTGATAATTCATCACGAGATACCGGTTGTACATACCCGCAGAATTATTGATTATCTGATTGAAAAGATGTTCATTATATTGGTGAAACCAGAGATCAATGTCATAATAAGAGGGTAATCTGTCTCGTAACGTATTGTATAATACTTCTTTAAAAGGAGTATATTCATCCAGTAACAATAAAATGTTCTTGTTGTGCGACGCTACATGATAGTTTTTGCCATGTATGGAATCTACGATGCCCCTGCTTTTTAAATCTGTGAAAGCTTTAAAGACCGTATCGCGGGAGAGATGAAACCGATTACTCAGCTGATTGATAGAGGGTAACTTATCTCCAACCTTCAATTCACGGGCAGCAATGGATTTCTGGATAAAATCCGTGAGTTGCTGTACTTTGGTGTTTCTGTTGTTAAACTCTAATTTCATCGATCCGGCATACTGTGCTGTTCTGTTCTGGTACAAAAGTAGAACAAAAAGAAGAAATAGAAAAAGATATTTATATGTTTTATAACATATGTTTACGGAAAAGTAAACCGGACGAACTCTTCACAGAGTCCGCCCGGTTATTGGAAAATCAAAAAGTCATATAAGAAATAGAACTAATTTAATTGTGGTTGTGGTTTCATATTTAATAGTATTCATTGGATGATATTACAGGTATGGGCATTTGGGTGATTGCTTCCGCCGCCGGCTGATTATACCTGTAAACCACATTATATATTATTTCTCTATCCCACTCCTTTACTTTGATGGAGAGGTTGACCAAGTCGGCATCGTCTATTCTGAAAGGTTTCAGGTCGAAGCAGACAAATCCTTCGTACAATCTTGTCTGCGGACTTTGATAGGAGTTATGCCGGAATTCGAGCTCAATCGCGTCGGGCGATACTTCGGACGAAAGGGTGTTCTCGACCAGATTGATCGCGTGCGGCCTGATACCACCGTAATTGAACATGAACGATACATTCAGGTAGTCTCCGCCGACCCAGACGGCATTGGCTTTTACCGGGTCGTTACCTATGCTGTCAGCATTTTCCGCATTCAGTTCGATGGTTTGTTTGGTGAGTATATTCCATATGTCGTTCACTTTGATGTCGTAATCATACTCTCCCTGGCTGTCGCGGAGGATTGTATAATTCAGGAAGACGCGCTGGTTATATGCCGGCGTATATCTTATATCGCTGGCAGCAGGCCATAGGCGTTTGCCGTTATCCAGCAGCAGGGAATATGCGTTTTCACCTTCCGGTATGACAGTGGCGATATTGATGCGGAAATCCGGCGATCTTGAATTATCGTCACAGGAGGTAGTGATCAGTAGAATCCCGATCAAAAGGAGGCTGAATGTCAATACTGTTCTCTTCATGCGACTATTTTATTTAGATTGGTGTATGAACCCCGCCATCATTATACTTTCGGGTCTGATAAATTGATTGCCCGTTTCATACATATCTATCCTCTTTTTATAACAGATGCATAAAAAGAGAAAACGCTGCATGGAAAAACAAGGAAGTTTGATTAATTAGCAATATTTAACTTTTCGGGTCGTTGGATAGCTTTTTTCCCGGGAGAGGTGGGTTGTTATAAGGGGTTTTCGCATAGAGCTTTTTGACCAGATCCGGCCGGCCCATCCGTTTTAGCTCTTTGATAACGTCCTGTTTGTGATTGGGGTCGTACCAGAAGAAAAATTGACGCTGGGCATTTTTTTCTTCCTTACTCTTTGCCGTAAAAACCGGCTGGAGGGTATAGGGGTGAAAACCGGTGTAGTAGATTTCAGTAGCGAGTGTCATGGGTGATGGAGTGAAATCCTGGACCTGCTCCAGCCTGAAGTTCAGTTTTTTAGTGATAACGGCTAATTCCGCCATATCTTCTTCCGTGCATCCCGGATGGGAGGAGATGAAGTAGGGGATAAGCTGCTGATTCAGACCGTATTTTTTATCCAATTCATCGAAGATCTGTTTGAACCGGTCGAAAAACTGAAAAGAAGGTTTCCGCATGATCTTCAATGTTGCATCCGAAGTGTGTTCGGGAGCGATTTTCAATCTTCCGGAGACGTGATTCCTGATCAGTTCGCGGAGATAAGCCCTGTTGGATTCATTGGTTTTTTCATCGTTACTGTCGTGCAGCAGCATATCGTAACGGATACCGCTTCCGATAAATGATTTCCTGATCCCGGGCAATGCATCCACTTCCCTGTAGATATCCAACAGACCGGAATGATCGGTATTCAGGTTGAAGCAGACTTTCGGGAAGATGCAGGAGGGTTTTTTACATTTTTCGCAAATTGCCAGATCCTTTCCCTGCATCCGGTACATGTTTGCCGAGGGACCTCCCAGGTCACTGATATATC
>NZ_CALNAT010000152.1 GCF_937873925.1 uncultured Proteiniphilum sp.
TCTACAGCCTTCCGGGGCTTAAGGTGCACGCCAAGCTGGCTTACGTGCGCAAGCGAAGCAATGATGCCTCCGACCCTTTAAAAGGATATGCCTACCTGGGAACAGGCAACTTCAACGAGAAGACGGCCCGTATCTATTCTGACAAGGGCCTGCTGACCTCAAACAAGGAAATCATTAAAGATATTGATGAAGTCTTTCGTGTCCTGGAGGGCAAACCCTACACCCACAATTTCAAGCATCTGCTCGTGACTCAGTTTAATATGTTGCCAGAGATTCACCAGATGATAGAGCGTGAAATCGCCCATGTGAAGCGAGGCGGTATTGGACGGATAGTGCTAAAGATGAACAGCCTGGAAGATAAGGGGATGATCAATGCGCTTTACAGAGCAAGTGAGGCCGGGGTAAAGATCGATCTCATCATCAGGGGCATCTGTTGCCTCGTCCCCAATCAGCCCTTCAGTAAAAACATCATGATCACCCGTATCGTAGATGCCTACCTCGAGCATGCAAGGGTATGGTATTTCTTTAATGCCGGTGAAGAAAATATATACCTCACCTCGGCCGACTGGATGGAGCGCAACCTGCACCGCCGCATAGAAGTAGCTTTCCCGGTTTACTCAGAACAGATCAAGCGGCAGATCATCGATATCCTGAAGATCCAGCTGGCCGACAACCAGAGCGCGGTGTGGCTCGACGAGAACCTGCAGAACGTGTTCAAGCGCGACCATAAGCCGGGCGATGCACCTCCCGTGCGTGCCCAGCAGGCGACCTATGACTATCTGAAAAAGTCGACCGGGCAGTAAGGATTCCCAGAATGGGTGCTTATTCGAGTTTTATAACTCGCACCCAATCGATCCACATTTCGCTGGGCAGGTCTTCGTCGTAGATCGTACCGGAGCAGGTCGTGTTTCCATTGAGCATTCCCCCCAATGAAAAGTTAAGGATGATGTCATAGTCCCATTGATTGTAGGGATATAGGGAAAGATGGGTCGTGGAAACCTTCTTTAAATGGATAAAGTAGCATCTACATATCAAATCGTTCTATGGAACGACCCAAAATACGGTATATACCCAGATATGGATAGCCTTCTGTGATTACCTGTTGCTTGCAATTGCCAAGAAAATATTTTATATAGATCAGAATCTTTATATCATTATTCTGAGAAAGTTATTACAGTCCCGGATGGCTTATCTAAACGGGTTGACGTAGGAAGCGGCGTGCCGAAGTCGGGGTAGTCGTTCTCCTGCCATACAAACTTTTGGGCACGGGGTGAACGGGTATCGCCGGCGCCTTCAGGATCTACCCGCGTGTCTCGCGCGTGATACAAGATATAGTGTTCGGTCCCGTCGGGAGAAACGAAGAAACTGTTGTGGCCTGTGCCGTATACACCGTTTTCGGGCGATTGCTGGAATACGGGAGTGGGTGACTTGGACCAGGATGCAGGATCCAGCAGATCGCTATCGGTCCTTGCCGTAAGTAGCCCCAGTGCATAGTAAGGAGTCCAGACACCGCTCGCTGAATAGGCTATGTGAATATATTTCCCTTTCGGGCTTTTCAAAGGTTGGGGACCCTCGTTCACATAAATGATATAGGGAGGATTCCAGCCGTGATCATTCTGATAATGTCTTTCCCATTCCAGTTCCGGTTTGGAGATTAATATTCTTTCGGATCCGAGTGTCCAGGGATTTTCGAGGAGAGCGATATAGATGCATTGTGTTTCGGTGTCTACGCGTCGGGTTTGCCAGCCTGACCATACCATATACCATTTCCCCTTGTTCTCGAAAACAGAGCCGTCAATGGCCCAATTATTATCTTCATCAGTACTGATACGTCCTTTCATGACAAACTCTCCATCAAACGGGTCTGGATTTACATTCTCCAGGACATACAATTGGTGGTTATCTGTATTTCCATCATCGGCAGCGTAGTAGATGTACCACTTTCCATTGATATTATGAATTTCGGGCGCCCAAAGATTGTATTTGTTGGATTCTTCGATGGGAATCCAGATAGTTTTTTTCTCCGCATCCTGTAAATTGGTGATATCTTTTGTCTTCCAAAGTACCAGTCTCTCCTGCATGGTATGCATATAATAGTAGGTGTCTTCATGAAAGAATGTCCAAGGATCCGGTCCTTTCGGCAATAAAGGATTGACATACCTCATTTCAAGTGGATCAACTGTGTCTGAGACCGTTTTCTTACTTTGAGTATCTGCACAGGACGTTACAATAAACAGTACCGTTGCTCCCAGCACTATTGCTAAGTAATTTTTGATTTCCATTTACTATTAATTAGAGTTTTTGACTATTTTACCATCTTGTATATTTGATCATGGGATTGGTAACATTCCATCGAAAATATTCATAGGCAGTGTAGGCGGATGCACGTTGGAATTCCGGCATCTTATAGAGTAACTGTCCCTCTTCACCTATCAGTTCCACGTTGATCATTTGTGAGCGAGTGATTGCTTTCAATTCCTCTGGAAACAGGAAAGTTCTGGTGTTACGCTCTTCTAAAGTTTTACCATCATCTGATATATCGGTATATTCTATTTCCAGAGGAAACTCAAAGGTCTGGTCATCCAGCATAAACCGGATACGGGTCATCTTAAAAGATGTTCCGGCGGGATATTTATAACTTACGTTGAAAGCCGATTGAATATTGTTCTCTTTGGTCTCCTGATTATAAAAGGCAAGCATTAGAGATGATCCGTCTGTCTCATACCTGCAGGGGCCGTACCATACCTTATGCGACACTCCCGGGTAAAGAGTTTCAACCGACGGAAAATGAAACAGAGAGTATATTTCTACTTTATCAGGTAGTAGTCTTACTGCATAGTCAGGGTCTGAGTAAACCGAAACTCCCTCCAGTTCATAATCGGCTTGTTGGAAGTGTCGAAGCAGGTTTTTCTCTATTACTGCTCGTCTCTGATGTTGGTGATCATCATAGAACAAGGTAATTCCATAAACCACGCTGTCACATAATTGGTAAGAGACTCCCGAAAATATACTCTTGTTAAAGAAAGTGCGTACAGAACTTTCTGTCAGGTTATTATTCTCGCCCTGGTTATTATTCGCATCGGTCAGTTCAACCTCAGAGGCACGGTTCAGTTTGTATCCGAAAGGCATTACTTCTCGTGTCCCTACATCTTGCAAATCGGGGAGGTTAAGTATCAATCTTTTATTTTCCCCGTAAAGAGTTCCTAATAAGTTGCATTGTTTTTCCGTCGATTTCTTTGTCTCATCAGGCTGTCCGGTCATTGCAAGATATTCATCTGCTTGTTTCAACCGCGGTTGTTGTGCAAAAGCCTGTGCCATTCCAGCCCACAATACGATTATTGCGATATAGTATTTCATATTCAGTTCCATTTCCATTTCATTCTTTCTCCAAACCTTGGGTTCGCGCATAACGCTGTATCATTTCCTGCCGCTGTTCCGTTGGCCATTGCTCTATGACGTCGATATCCCATTCGCCAAATGCATTCATAAAGCGGTGCATGGGTTCGAGTATGGAAGCCTGATTCCAGGGAAGTTGCTGGCGTACGCTGTGCCCCCGGTTGGCCTGCGGATTGAAACATTCCGTCAGTAATCCTCTGTGACGGTATCTCAGTTTACCATCCAGGTCCATGATCGATAGGGTGTTATTCTGAATCAACCTGGCCATCTCCAGAAAGTGGCTGTCTCCGGTTATCAGGTATAAACGGTAGTATTGAAAAGAGGAGAAAGCCAGCCCGTTGTCGATGGCAGAGTGTCCGGTAGCAATAAGGGTTTGGCCCACTATACTCTTGTCTTTTGGGAAATCGGTCAGTGTATCGTTGATCGCCATAGGCACATGGTAGGCGAACATGAAAGTTTCCGTATAACGGGCAGCCTGTATGGCTGCTTCTTTCCATTTCTCATCACCGGTAACATCATATAGTGCCAAAAAAGCGTAAATGGCCATTTGACCCGATTCCCGGTCTTTCACGTTGGGATTATCTATTACTCCACCTACGTACAGGTAGTCACGGTGGATGAAGTCGTAACTAAACTCACCTGCTTTTAGTGCCGTATCCAGATACCGTTTATCTTGTGTAACGGAGTAAAGCTCAATTAGGAAACGGATAATATTCGTGGTGGTATATTTACTATCGTGGGTCGGCTTCCCGGTTTTCCAATTATAACGAAGGTAGAAACTGCCATCCTCTTCCTGGTTGCGTGTGAGCCAGTCACCATATTTCTTGCAATAGGCCAACCACTCAGGTCTATCATTCCCATGCTTCTTCATGATGTTCCATGCTCCCATCATACCTTCCATTCCGCCTGCCGCAACACGCATATAAGCTTCATAATCGCGCCAGGTTACTCCTCTGTCCACGTAGGCATCGGCCCAAGGTCTTATCAAGCCGTTTTCCATCTGGGAGTTGTTCACCCAAAAGTCGATCACTTCAGAGGCTTTCCGCACATACTCCTGATTATTGCTTTCCAGGCCTTTCCGAAGCAGGAAATAGCCGTTTGAAATCTGGAATCCGATAAATCCCATCTGGTAATTATAAGCGCGTGCCACCCCGTTAGGCAGATAAATGGAAAAAGGCCATCCGGGTGCACCATTCAGATTCAAGAGATATGCATCCAGCACTTCGATACTGGCTTCATATGCATCCTTTACATCCATCTTATAGATGGAAGGAGTATATTTATCCCATGCCTGCTTCCACACGGTTTCAACCATATTTGGAAAATTTTTAGTTTGATTAAAACCGAAAGTGAGACTGTAAGAGTGTTTTACACCGGTTTTTACAGGGTGACTTCGATAAGCAAAACCTTTGCTTTTTCCCTCGGGAAAACGGCCGACGTAGGTCATCTCCCCCTCAATTCCGGGGAAAACAAACAGAATGGAGTGTGAATCTGTTTCTGTGAAACCTAAACTGCCGAATTGCATGCGTTCGTCCACAATTCTTTGTACACCGTTTTCACCATAAAAAGTTTCAGGATTAGCATCCAGGTGTATCATACTGATGGCTAACCCGGAGACTTTCTCACGGGCTGATACCAAGGGTAAAGGCAGACGGTCTTCGCGAAAATAAAAATAATTATCATTATAATCACTGCTGAGTGCACCGGGACGTAGGGATTGATTGTTGTTATACCAGATGCCCGGAACGAAGAATTCAAAGTCGATTATCTCTGTTTTGCGTTGCAAGGTAAGTCCAAAATAAGAATTGAAATAAGCATCTTCTTTTCCGGCTTTTTCAATGATTACTTCCCTATCCATGCGAAAATGGTTCTCTGTGTCGGGAGTGAAAACATCTTTTATATGAAAGAGGGTTCCATGGTTTGACTTTAATCTTGCAGTACAGACCAATGATTCTTGTACTTCATTCACCGAAAAATAGTAACCGTTCAACGTTTCCCCGTTTACTTCCAGGGTGACAACATAGGGAGCGTTCAGACTCGAATATCGTGTATCTCCTGTCTGTAAACTCATGTTCTTTCCGTCTTCTGCTATAATCAGTCGGGTATCCGCACTCTGCAATGCATGCACTTTCCCTTGGGCAAGGGAAAGCTGAATTGAAGAAAGAACGCTGATCAGAATAAATAGATATTTCATGTTTTGAATGTTATCGGATCGACTATCCCGGATACTCCTCTTTTGATGGAGGAGCATCGGGGGTAGTGCAATATACGTGGAAATAATTTAATCTACCGGGAGATTTTCTATCTTTTGTATATCGGAAAATAAGAAGTATTCATTCATCCCTTCTAATTCGATGGCTACACGATAGAAAGCATATGTTCTGAAGTTATTCGGAAAAATCTCCTTTCTTCGATATTCGGATAAAGGGATAGATATTTTCAAGGTCGTATCATCAACATACTCTACATCATTAACCCTTGTACATCTAATATTACTGTTAACCAGAGAACTTGTACTTAGCCATATACGCGTCTTTACGATTGGAGGAACTGTCTTTACAGTATTGGTCATCTTTTCAATATTGAAAGTAGCTTCTATATTTCCATTTTTGAGTTCTGCTTTCATATTCTTCAGTTTGTAGTAGGGTCGTACCTCAAAGTCTTTCGTTACATTTGAAGTAAAGTTGTATGTTAGAGAGTCGAAACCCATACCTGTTCCGAGAGGTTCAAAATCGGGGAGTTCGAATGGTAACGATCTGTTTATTAGCGTCATTTTATATTCCGTATTAAAAAATAATTGTTGGTATCGTCCATTCTCATCAATACGTATACCTATACCGCTACCATCTACTTTACCATATCCTTTTTGGTAAACTCTTAGTAATGACTTACTGGCATCGAAAGGGAAATTCTCTCCATCACATTTCAGTTGTCCGCTGAAAACATAGGACGGTGCATCGTAGTTGTCATATTCGCAAGAGGTTATTAATACCCCCAATACGATAATTGCTGTTACAATTATATATTTTAGTTTCATTGTATTGTTAAACTTTAGTGGGTGAGTTAATGATTGGGATTCTTTTCGATATTCGGATTACCCTCATTCATTGGATACGAATTGTAATACATTGTATTGTTGAAGGAGAGAATGCCATTATTAGCCCTATGTAAGGCTTTCATCTTACGGTAAATCCATTTGCCATTTTCTGGCGTTCCAGGTGCATATATCTTGTAAGGCCATAGTACGTAGGTTGTAGCCGTTTCATTTTGCTGGTCATTGAACCACCATTCATCTGCAACTCTCCAGCGTTTCAAGTCGTTATAGCGATGATCCTCGAATGCCAGTTCTACCCGTCTCTCATTCACAATACGATCGAATGTCAATTCATTTTCTGTCAATCTAAAAATATCACCACCGGCACGTTGACGCACCCTATTGATATAATCCAGCGCCATAGTTTTCGTAGAATGGCCATTATAATCGGTTATTCCTAAACTGTTCAGATAGAAGGCTGCTTCTGACGCATTTAGTAAAGCCTCTCCAAAACGAAATATGATGTAAGGCACCTTACTTGCGCCATTGATTTCACTGCCTGCAGCAGCATCAACAAACTTTTTTAACAGGAATCCGGAGTGGGAAATGTACCAGTTTCCGTCACCATCACAGAGAGGACCATCTTCGCCAGTCAACTTCTGTCCTTCGTATCTATCGGAACTAATTCCTCCAATTGTACGTGCGGCTTTGAATTCATAACCTTCGGCTGTAGGTATGGCTAAGCCTGCCTGAAGGTCTATTGGCAAACCCCTGAAAGTAGAACCCGGATATAGAATAGTACCTGCCAGACGAGGATCACGTCCTGCAAAGATATCTTCTGGATTATCATAAATGTTATACTGATAAGAGGATCTATAGTCACTCATACTTTCAATTCTCTCATTCCCGGCATAAGCGTCAATATCTTTCTTTTCACGGGTATTGAGTATCTCATAATCATTTACCAGATTCAGAAGCGGGTTAATCTGTGCACCGGATTTATCCAGTTTTGTCTGTGTTCGTGCAATAGCCCGGGCAGTGAATGAATTCTTTAAGTTCACCCCATCATAAGCTTTACAGAAAATGATTTCCGGATTGTTTTCCTGTTCTGTTGTAAATGCTTCATAATAGTTGTCCGCCGGATCTGTATTTTTTATATATAGTTGATAGCCTAACTTTTCAAGTTCAGCAAAAGCATCCAGACAGGCTTTCAGGTAATTCTCGGCCTTACTTTTCTCAATGCCGGTTGCTCCGCTTGCCAGATTCAGCGTCTTGGAGGCACTCTTGTCATGATTGTATGCCAAGGTTCCGGCATACAATGCCGCACGGCATTTTAGTGCCATCGCAGCTCCTTTGGTAGCTCTCGTTTTGGATTTAGCGTTGCTGAGATCATCTATAATATCATTCATTTCACTGATAATAAAATCATAGATCTCAGACTCTTTGTTCCTGGGCACTGCCAATGGGAGCGGATCATCCATGTATTCGGTAACTTCGGTAATCAGAGGTACACCACCATACTGAACGACCATCACAAAGTAATTATAAGCTCTCAGAAAACGGGCTTCTGCAATAAAATAGTTCAGTTTATCCGCGGCAATCTTGCCGGTAGAAATTGTTGTGAGATTTGCAATATGGAGATTCAGTTCACGGATAAAGCCATAATCATAGTATTCTCTATACCCAGTCCCAACATTTCCCGCAAATGCCCAATACTGGCTATTATTAGATGCTTCGTCCCAACGTGTAAAGTCATAGGATTCTCCATCGGCAGCAAAATCCTGCCAATACTTCATCCGGGAATACAGATTGGATACTACACTGGTGATACCGGCTTCCTCTGAATAGGTCTGATTGTCAGACATGCCCATCAAATTCTCCTGTTCCAGCCATTTATCACAAGAGGAAAGTAGGAGTAAGCCGGATAATAATACAATTGCTAATTTATTTCGTTTCATATTATTTTCATTTAAAAGGTTACATTTACTCCAACAGTATAGACTTTATGTTGCGGATAATCAAATCCGGTAACAGAGGATACTTCGGGATCGAATCCGAAATCATTCAAAGTATCCCAACATAATAGGTTTGTTCCTTCAAAGTAAATCCTAAATTTCTGTACGAGTGCTTTTTGTGTCAATTTCGACGGCAGAGTATAGCCGACGACCAAGTTGCGCAAGCGTAAGTAATTGATTTTCTTTGCATAGAAATCATTCCAGTCTCTGATAGAAGGGTTGTTGGAGCGGACAGTGGGGAATTTTCCCTTTATCCAGGGAGATGAGAGGTCAAATATGTCCTCGTGCCTCCAGGCATTGACTACATTATATACATATCCGGTTTGGTCAGAGGCTATACCATATTTCACGTGCCAGTCTCCTACGAATGTGTTCATGAAACCACCTGCAAAGTCGGTTGCCAGATCTACACCTTTGTATTCAAACCCCAGATTGATACCCATAGAGAGCAACGGTTGTTTATTTGCATTACTGCGATCCCAGTCGTAGTCTGTCGCGGCATAACCCAAGGGTCTCTTGTCATGGTCATCAATGATACCGTCACCATTGACATCCCTGAAGATTAAGTCACCGGGACGTAAATTCACATTATTTGCCCCATCGATGTTTACCGGGTAGTTGTCAATTTCTTCTTGAGTTTGGAAAACACCTATTGTTTCCCACATCCAGATAGCACCGTTTTTCACATTAGACCAACGATTGGTCTGTGCCCAACGATATTTGTCCCATGCATTCACGAACATTTCACCATAATTATTCAGTGTCTTCTGACGGGCCAGGGTCACATTCACACCGACAGAATAGTGTAAATCGTTCATTTTATCCCTCCACTTTAATAAGCCGTCGATACCGGTTACCTGATCGGAGTTTAAGTTTTGTGACTGTGCATTAAATCCGGCTTCATACGGATAAATCACGTCTGTTGGTTTAGCAGGGATTCCACTTCTGTTTCTCCTAAACATGTCGGCTTCCAACATCAAACGGTTGTTGAGGAAGCCGAGGTCGACACCGACGTTCAGCATGGAAATCTTCATCCAGGAAAGAGCTGTTTGAGGAATTCCATTGTAAGTGGTACCTGTGGGATATACATCTTTTCCATTAGTAAGTGGATTATCAGTAATGATGGCGCCACCCTTTCCAAAGGTATAACCCTGCATATAGGCAAAGTCGGGATAGCTGCCGTTGAAATTTACAGCCATATCATCGCCCATTTCACCGTATGAAGCTCTCAATTTTATGCTGGAGATCCATTCAGACATCTTTGAGTCTTGGTAGAACTCTTCTTCCGATAGACGCCAAGCGCCGGAAATGGATGGGAAAAAACCCCATTGATTGCCTTTCAGGAAACGCCAGGAAGCATCGTAACGTCCTGCGAAGTCAAGAATATACCTTTCTCTAAATGAATAACCTGCACGGAAAATTAAACTTGCTGTAGTAAACGTGCGGGCAGTATTGTCAACTTTATTATTGGCATTTGTTGTAATCAGTTCAACAAATGGATTTTCTACAGGACTTTGCCATACATTTAGATTTTTTCGGGCTTCCTTATAGAATTCAAATCCGGTAACAGCCGTAACATGATGATTTTCTGCAAATATTTTATCATAGTTCAAGGTAAACTGTCCGGTCATCTCTTCCTTGTCAAATCTTTGTTTTCCCCGATATGTATTCGCTTTAGTATAGGAAAGTATATACTCTTGTTTGTTAATATCATAGGTGTACTCTTTCCAACTCTTCTCATTATTGTCTTCATTCATGTCCTCGTAATAATAAGATAGTAAGGCTTTCGCGGTTAATCCCGGCAGTGGAGTTTTATACTCTAGATTCATACTTGTCTGGATAGTGCGCACAGTTTTTTGATACTTTCCAGCATTGTCAATGGTATATGCAGCCATATTATGTGCAGCATCATGTGTCGGGGTAATGAAGTTCAAATAGTCCGGATTCTCATTTGCATATGGACGCATGGTCGGTATGAGATTGAAAATGGATGAACGCATCTGTGCGTAGTCGTCAGTACCAGGCAGCGCAGGATTGACGTTCTGTGCTATTTTACCCAATGTTTGGAATCCAATTTTAAAGTTATCGGTCAGTTGCATATTGAAGTTGGCCTGCAGGTTGGTACGATTATAATTATAATCTTTGAATACGGCATCCTGATCAATATGGCCGATAGAAACATAATAATCGGTTTTCTCGCTTCCACCGCTGATATTGGTATTTATATAATACTGTGGTGCCGCGTTACTTACAAAACCATCTTTCCAGTTGAATCCCCGATAATCCTCTCCGGTGGCAGGGTTATAGTATTGCGTTCTCCATTTTTCCAAATCCGTCTTGGCATTTCCAATGGCTTCCGCACCTACCAGATTACCATCATTTACAGCTTTCATATAGTTCCCCCATTTCCACTGGTAAGCATTCAGCAAATCGGGGTATTTGGTCCAGGCCTGCCATCCCATGTAGGCGTTTAGATTAACCTGGGGCTTTTGCCCTTTCTTACCTGTTTTAGTAGTGATCAATACTACACCGTTGGCTGCTTTTATCCCATAAATGGCCGCAGCACCGTCCTTCAGGATAGAAACATTATCAATGTCATAGATATTTAATGCATTGAATGCTGCTTCATCTTTCATAATACCGTCAATGACATAGAGCGGAGTACCCATGTTGCGGATTTCGATAGTTGTTGCAGAGCCCGGCACACCGGATTTCTGACGCGCAGTGATCCCCGATATTTTACCCACCAGAGCACCGGCCGCCGTCGTTGATGTAGATCGCACCAGATCTTGGTTATTCACTGAACTTACAGCCGCAGCTACAGTTGCTTTTTTTCGCGTAGCATATCCTATCACAACAACTTCGTCAATCAATTGCGAACCTTCTCTCAACGTAATCACTAAGCTTGATCGGCCATCCACCTTCACCTCCTGATTAATAAATCCCACAAAGGAGACTGTCAATACTGCATTACTCCCGTTTACTGAAAGTGAAAAATTACCATCGATATCGGTTATTGTTCCATTGGTAGTGCCTTTCTCCATAATGTTTACACCTGGTAAAGGTTCACCCATAACATCCTGAACTAGCCCGGACACCGCGATGCTCTGTGCCTGAAGTGTAGCAGAAGATGCCAAAACAACCAATAATAGCAAGATTATTTTCTTCCTATTATCAGCTGAAATAAGTTCATTAAAAAAGTGCTTCATAAGTTATTATTTAGAATTTAAAAAAAATAAAATGGTGCTTAATATGATATAATTATTGAAAACGGAAAAGTTCCTTCAGTTACTTCATGCGCATCATGATATATATTGACAATACATGTTATGTTGGTGCAAATCTAAAGGAAAATACAATTGCGTTATGTCCCTTTCATGTCAAAAAATAGCGTTAATTTGCCTATTTGCTGGATTGGTCAGAAAGGATTACAAGGGAGGAATAGCGGCAAAAAACTCTATTCTTCCAAAAAAGTGCTATTTCTATCCATGCAGGGGTTTTAGCCCCCCTTTAAAATAAAATATCACTTGTCTGAAAGGAATAGAGTAGGTGGTTTTTGTAGGAGGTACTCAACAGTTATTATCGTTTGATACGGCTCTTTGCAAAATCCTTTGGCAGGACCCCAAACTGTTTTTGAAAGCTCTTCGAGAAATAGGATAAAGAACGAATACCTACAATCATACATATTTCATTGATCCGGTACTCTCCTTCGATCAATAATTCAGCCGCCTTTCTCAGTCGAATGATACGTATAAAATCTCCTGGGGTCTGGTCTGTGATAGCCTTTATTTTCCTATGTAAACTGGTACGGCTCATGTTCACTTCCCTGGCCAGATCGTCAATATTGAACGTATCGTCATCCAAATTCCGCCTTATCACTTCGGTGAGTTTATTCAGGAAATCTTCATCAGCTTTATTCTGCGGTAAGCTGTTTGTCGCCATGTAAGGATTATTGGCAAAATTCTGACGAAGTTTTTTTCTGCTTTCCAATAAATTTCTAATCTGAACAAACAAATGAGACATGGCGAAAGGCTTCTCCATATATGCATCCGCGCCACAATTTAACCCTTCGATCTTGTTATTTAAGGTTGTTTTGGCTGTTAACAGAATAATAGGTATATGGCAGGTTTCGATATTCGATTTAATTTCATTGCATAACTCCAGCCCATCCTTCACAGGCATCATTATGTCTGATACAATAAAGTTTATGATTTCTCTTTTCAGTATCTCCATTGCTTCTAACCCATTATTCGCTGTGAAGATCTCATAATATTTATTCAATTGTTCAGAAAGGAAGGATTGCAATTCCTCATTGTCTTCAACAATTAATATAACATCTTTATTGGAAGTTGTATTTTCTAACGCCCAATTAGAAATATAGTCATCGTCTTCTACTATTTCATCAAGCAAAGCTATCTCTTCGGCTTGTTGTACGTCAGATGATGCATTAGTCGGTATTTCCACCACAAAGGAGGTATCTTCAGCTTTCTCATCCAAATAGAGTTGTCCATTATGCAACTGTACCAGTGAAGTGGCCAAAGTGAGTCCTATTCCTGAGCCCGGCTGTGTGGGATGTGTTCCTTTTATCTGGAAAAATGCCTCAAAAATTTGTTCCCGCATATCAGGAGGGATGGGTGTTCCGTCATTGTTCACCGTTATCCGGAAGAACTGGAGATCCTCACTTAACGACAGAATAACTTTAATATAAGTTGACGAATATTTAACGGCATTACTGAACAGGTTACTACACACTTTCGTGATTGCTTCTTCATCGACCAATGCCATGACCGCATGGTCCGGACACTCCAATACCATATTCAGGTTCTTTCTTCTCCCGGCTGCTGCGAAACGGTTAAAGATGTTGGTTACCAGTGTGTTGATATTTTTGGCCTTTAATGACAAAGTAAAAGCTTTCGACTCTACCTTACGGAAATCGAGCAATTGATTCACCAATACTAACAGACGGTCAGTATTCCTTTCCATTGTAATCAAATTCTCTTTTGTCTCCTTCTCATCCGGATGAGAATTCAGAATATAATCGAGAGGAGCTTTAATAAGTGTAATAGGTGTACGTATTTCATGGGCAATATTTGTAAAGAAATCTATTTTAGCTTTGTAAATTTCTTCTTTCTTTGCCTGCTCCTGAAGGGCTAATCTCTCTTCCACCTGCCTTTTCTTCCTCAATACGTAATATCTGACAACAAAAAACAATACCATTCCTGTAAACATGACATATAGCATATAGGCCCAGGAAGTGCGCCACAACGGAGGAACAATATTGATATTGACAAATGTTTCGTTATCACCCCACTCATGACCATCCTTTGAGTATTTGATACGAAATATATAATTACCAGGAGGTATGCTATTGTAGGATACCCTAGACACATTGTCCACGTAGTTCCATTTCTTGTCTATGCCTTCCAAAATATAAGTGTACCTGTCATTCCCGTTTGTTGAATAGTTCAAGGCGGAAAAACTGAAGCTAAAGGTGGCCTGATCATAATTCAGATTGATCGTATTGGCATAAGGTATGGCCTTGTCCAGAATGTCATTCGAAGATTTCACCTGAATATCCTGATTATAGATATAAAACCCGGTCAGGACAACGGAATAGTTGTGGTTGTTGGGATAAAAGTTTTTGGGGTTAAAAGCAATAAAGCCGTCAATACTCCCAAAATAAAGAGTTCCGTCGTCTGTTTTGATTCCGGAGTTATAGTTAAATTGCTTACTCCGTAACCCATTGGGGAGATTATACAGTGCCTCTACATTCATTGTTTCCGGATTAAAGCTCGCTAATCCGTTATTAGTACTTAACCAAAAAAGATGGTTGTCATCTTCCAGTATTTTGTAAACCACGTTACTCGGTAGACCCTGTTTAGTCGTTATGCGGGTAAAAGTTTCGTCATCTTCATTATAGCGGCAAAATCCACCATCTTCAGACCCAAACCACAGACGGTGTTTACTATCCTCAAAACCACAGGTAATTCGATCGAAACAAAGGCTATCAGGATTCTTGGCATCATAACGGAATCTTTTTATCTCTTTAGTATGGGGATTATATCTGATTATGCCAGTATTGTACGACGTAAACCAGATATACCCATTCTTATCCTCAAAAATATTACTAATGAATTCGCCATCCAGGGGCATAAACTTCCTGAAACCATCTATCTCCGGAACATAAGTATAAAGTCCTGTGGTTGAACCTATCCAGGTGGTATTCCTACTATCGGTATAGATGGCAAATATATCATTATTGAGGATGGAGTTCGGTAAATCGTCTTTTTCGTAATGTCTCAGACGGTTTGTTTTTAAATCCAGTACATCAATGCCTTTCGAAAAAGTGCCGATCCACAGCTCATCACTGGTCAGATTCAGACATTGAATATTGGTAAAAGAAATACTTACAGGTTTGGTTTTATCCGATATATGAGTGAATAACCCTGTGTGGGTATCGTAATAATTCAGTCCATTATCTTCGGTAGCAATCCATAGATTCCCTTTTTTATCACTTATAAATTCCCTTATCCTATGTCCACTGACAGAGTTTTTATAAACGATAGGATAAAAATTCTCAAAATAAGTATATTGTTTTGGCAGATAATCAACACCTCCAAAGTAACTTCCTATCCATATCCCCCCTTCCCTGTCTTTACAAATGGCATAGATCGCATTGTCAGAAAGTGAGAAATCATTGTAGGCCTCTTGGGTGATATGCTGTGTTGTTCCATTTCTTAATACATAGATTCCACTTTCAGTACCCACCCAATATTCATCCTGCGAAATTTCCTCAATATGTCTCACATATACGTCGGAGTTCCTTGTTTCATCGATCGGGACTTTCTTTAGTTCTCCGGTTTCTTTATTTATTTGAAAGAGTCCTTTATCTTGTGTCCCTAAAAGTATATATTGCTCCTTATATTCGCAAATGACCGTGGGGGAGTTATTATTGTGGGCTAAATAAGTGGTTTTATCGATATCAATGTTATATTTTATAATGCCTACATTGGGAAAACCCAAATATGCGATTCCTTCTTTATCCACAAACAGCGCTGAAGGAGAATAATTGGTATAGGGAGTGAATTTTTCTTTCAGGTTGTATAATTGATTTTCCGAAGGTATGTAAAGATATAACCCACTTCCTGAAAGTATCCAGACTCTATCCGATTTATCTATGATGATTTTATTGATAATCCCATCTATCTTCTCCTGGTTACCCGTTAGTTCATTGAAGTTTGAAAAAGTTTCCGTAAACGGGTCATACAGAGAGACTCCCTTGTCTGTGGCAATCCACAGTGTATTCTGTCTGTCTTCGGTAATACCATAAATCATGCTATTCTTCAACTCAGTGATGGAGTCGCCACGCATGTAAATTTTAAAACTATGCCCGTCGAATCTGTTCAGACCGTTTTTAGTCCCTATCCATAAAAAGCCCTTGCTGTCCTGAAATAGACTCATTACTGTGTTGTGTGATAACCCGGAATTATTATTATAGTGTTTGAAATAATAAGAATTCTGTTGTCCCCACAGAACTGCCAGACAGAATAGCCAGAAAAGAAATATAAATATTGTTTTTATCATAATACATAGTTCGTTATAAATTTACAATACGCTCCTCGTCATTTATCAGGAACATGAGTGTGTCTTTCGTTAAGGCCGGATGATTACTCTTGTCTACTTCTATTTTTAATTTCACCGTTTCGTGGGTGAGGTTATCTGTTACTGATAATGCTGTGTTGCCTTTCTGTTTCTCCGTTACAAGTACATATCCTATTCCTGTGGGGCTACTCAGATCCAATTTGGCATATAATACCTCGAGATTTTCTACCGAAAAAGTATAATCCCCGTTCTCGCTTAGGCTCATGACTGGAAATATCCGCATCAATACTATTTCATACGATTCTGAATGTAAGGGGGTGGATTTCTTTGTTGTCGTTTTTTGTCGCAGGAGATCAGAACAACTGCTAAAAGAAGCGCCGGCAACGTCTTTGTTATTATTGCAGGTGTCTCATCACAATGGTTTTTTTAAGTGTCTTATCGTACAATAATACCTTGTCTATCGTATTGATATAACATGAAATTAAATAGGACCTCATTGACAAAGTTATTACTATTTTTTACATTATTCCTTATTTCTCCATTTAAAATGTAAACTATTATTTACAGCATTTATGCCGTTTGGTTAGAAACGTTTTGAGCGTTATTATACTCAATTTCTTATTGATATCGCTAGTATTAAAGTTCTACTGCCGACAATTCCGCGAATGCCCTTTGGTGATTCTTTCAATAAGCTGATCAAAGATAATTTAAGTAATTCCGATCTCAACGTGGATTTTATAGCTTCTGAGATAGCCATGAGCAGAGCCTCTCTTTATAACAAGATGCAATCGCTGCTTGGCGTTGGGGTCAGTGATTACATAAATAAGTTCAGGATTGATAAAGTGCTGACCTCCTTTCGGGTACGTGGGTGATTATCAGCGAGATATCCTTCAAAACCGGTTTTCGCTACCAGCGCTATTTTAGCATTGTCTTCAAGAAAATAAAAGGGGTTTCACCTTCTCAATACAGGAATAAAAAGAATTGAACCGGGCCAAGGCGGTTCAATTATCGGCATAAACTATCGCACGTCATCCTAAAGTTACTAATGCATTCCGGGAAGCACTAAATTGTAAAATAAAAGGATATAAAAAACCCGCGCCGGGAATTCCTGACGCGGGTTTACTGTGTGTTCCGAAGCGATTATTGCTCCGGTACGGTCTCTTGAAGAGGTTACCCTTCCGGGGTAGCCTCCTGAAACAGGTTACTGCGATTATTGGCGCTCAGTTTCTCAAAATCGTCGCGTGAACCTACTACCAGCCTGTCGAATTCCCGTTGACCGGTACCGGCAGGAATGAGGTGACCAACGATCACATTCTCCTTCAGACCTTCGAGGGTGTCGGTCTTGCCGTTGATGGCAGCATCGTTCAACACCTTGGTTGTTTCCTGGAACGAAGCGGCAGACATGAAACTGGTTGTCTGAAGAGCTGCACGCGTGATTCCCTGCAATACCTGGTTGGCTGTTGCGGGGATGGCATCACGAGCCTCCACCTTTTTCAGGTCACGACGAGTCAGCGAGCTATTCTCGTCACGCAGTTTGCGTACGGTCACCATCTGTCCTGGTTCGAATGTCTGTGAATCGCCAGCGTCCATGATCACTTTCTTACCCCAGATGCGGTCATTCTCTTCCATCATCTCGTGCTTGTCGACCAGTTGCTGTTCGAGGAAACGGGTATCTCCCGGATCCATTACTTCCACCTTGCGCATCATCTGACGAACAATCACCTCAAAGTGCTTGTCGTTGATCT
>NZ_CALNAT010000153.1 GCF_937873925.1 uncultured Proteiniphilum sp.
CCTGCGAATGATAGGCAAGTGCGTCGTCGCGTAGTTTATTATTTGCCATTTTGATTGTTATTGTGCAGTAAAAATATAAATTCGCACAAATTTATAAAATAATCATGACAGATTATAATTTTTATTGTGCCTCCTTCATACGGCTTACCGTTCTTTTCATACATTTATACCCCAAAGATAAATATTTTGCAGGATGGAGAAAAATAAGGTATCGTTTAAAGGAAAAAATAGTCCATTCGTCGGGTGAATCGAATGTGTTCATCGATTTTCGGTTGTTTCCACCTCTTTTAAAGCGTAAATTTGTGCAAATTATAAATGGTATTTATTTATGAAAACAAATTCATGTTCTACATTTCATCATTCGCCAAAATCGAAAGGAATTATTTTCGGTCTGCTATTGATTATCGCCGGCTTGTTGTTCCTGTCATTTAATTTCGGATGGATCGATGCTGCCCTCAGACCTATCCTGTTTTCATGGCCAATGATTTTTATTGTACTTTCCATCATCAGCTTTTCCAAAAGAGATTATTCTTTCGGGGTGATTTGGTTGATCGCGGGCCTCTTCTTCCTGCTTCCCCGTATAGCGGAAGCTTATCCGGGATCTATCAGCGGCGTGGATACGGATTTTGCCCGTATCTATTGGCCGGTATTGCTCATCCTCCTGGGACTTGTGCTTGTTTTCAGGATAGGTTCCGGCAGGGGTGGGAGGCGGCACGGATACAAACAGATAGGAGCCGATTCTACAGAAAACGTAAACGGCAGAATAGACAAAAACGTACTGTTCGGCGGTTCGGAAAGCATTTTCTTAGATCCTGTTTTCAACGGCGGCAGCATAAACGCCACGTTTGGCGGTGTGGTGCTCGACCTGAGAAGAACCACGCTCCCGGAAGGGGAGACCTATCTCGATATTGACGCTACTTTTGGGGGAATAGAACTCTATATTCCCGGTGATTGGTGGATCGAGACACGGTTTCAGACTGTTCTGGGAGGTGTGGAAGATAGCCGGATCGTTTCCCAGCCCGATTATACCCGAAAGCTGATCCTGCAAGGCAATCTCACCTTCGGAGGATGCGAAATACGGTAGACAAACAGAAAAACGGTAACCCAATTTAGAAGCAAAGAATGAAGTTCTCATTGACGTACATACCCTTACGGCTGTTCCCGGTGATAGTCCTGTGCGTAATGTATGCGCTGTTGCAAACGGCGGCATTTCGTCCGATTGTCTCCTTTCCCTTCGGTTTGCTTTTACTCAAGAGTTGTATCGATGCGATCATCTTGTTAGGGATGGGGATACTGCTGGCAGTCATCATTCCCTCTTCCAACTATGTGAGATTAGATGTTTTTCAGCGTTTTATCAATTATTTCGCATTGGGGTTCCTCTATGTATCCATCTGGGCGCTCTTTGGTTATCTCTCTTCCATCCTTCTGTTGAGTAATGAAAACAGGGATGAGATTCGTTCACTCATTCCGTTATCCGCTTTTATCGGCCTGTTTATGTATGTGATACATGTACAGATGATCCATTTCAGAATGGTACAGAAGGAAGCTGAAAAGGAGAGACAGAAAGAAGAGGAGCAGGAAACAGACTCCGCGGAACCGCACCCCGACAAGGAAAAAGAGAACAACAAAGAGGGCGAAATACTGGAACGGGTAGCGGTAAAGATCGGGCAGAAGATACATGTGATCCTTGTGCCTGATATTGTTTACATCCGGTCCGACGGCGACTATGTGCAGATAGTGACCGCTCAGAACAGGTTTCTCAAAGAGGAGACCATGAAGTATTTCGAAGTCGGCCTGCCCTCGTCGCAGTTCGTAAGAGTACACCGCTCCTACATTGTAAATGTGGAAAAGATCCTTCGTATCGAGACATACGAAAAACAGAGCCAGATGCTCACCCTGAAGAACGGTGACAAGATCAGGGCCAGCGTTGCGGGCTACAAAGCGTTGCGGACCGTGCTGAACCTCTGATCGTAACAGAATCTTAATTGTAAAGTATGTTAAAACCCGGAAAACCGGTTTGTGTTTTCGAGTTTTCTATTTTACCTTTGCACCGCTTTTTTTGACAGACAAAAATGGAATTAAAGGAACGAATTATTGAAAAAGCGGGCGATCTGTTCCAACAATACGGTATAAAAAATGTATCGATGGATGAGATAGCTTCTTCGCTGGGTATCTCGAAAAGAACCATCTATGAGAACTTCAAAGACAAGGAAGATATCTTGTTGTCGGCGCTTCTTCGGTTCAGTCAGAGGAGAGAGAAGGTTTTTACTTCTCTTTTCCAACAGTGCAACAATGTGGTGGAGGTTTTCATCAGGATTATCGAAGAGCATCAGCATATGCCTATCTGTAATGTGAAGTTCTTCGAGGATATCCAGAAATATTATCCCCGCGCTGCCAACCTGATCAGGAAGCAGATCGAAACCAACAATATCTATCTGCGGGATTTTCTGCGACAGGGGATCGAGGAGGGATATATCCGGGAAGACCTGAATGTGAATGTGGCCGCCTTTCTGGTAGAAGAGACCACCTACACCTATATCCGCGCCTCCTATCTCGAAAAGCCCCCCTTCTCGTTTCAAGACCTCTTTTACACAATGATGATCAACTTTGTGCGGGGTATATTGACCGGGAAAGGCATCAGGATCATAGACGCGTACCTGGAACAACAAAGAAAAAGAACAGGTAACTGACTATTTCGTCTGAAAGAAATAATCTAAATTGAACTATTAATTGAAGTGATTACAATGAATCTACGAAGTATAATACTATTATTACTGCTGCTGGGTCTTACCGGCCTTTCTACGGTAACAGCGCAGCAAACCGACAGTTTGCGGATCGATTTGAACCGGGCATTGGAGATTGCCTTGAGTGAGAATCCCACGGTGAAGGTCGCCGATATGGAGATCACCAAAAAGCAGTATGCGAAGAAATCGGCTTATGGAGCCCTTATGCCGCAGATGGACCTGATCGGCCAATACCAACGTGCTATCAAAAGGCAGACGGTTTATTTTGATGAGGGTTTCAGTATGTTCGGTGGAGATGTGGATCCTTCGGATTACACTGAAGAAGAACGGGAGATCCTGCAGGTATTGCAAAAGGTGATGGCGCCCGATCCCGAGAGTTCCGGGGAAGGTATCCAGATGGGCCGTTTCAATTCCTGGTCGGCAGGATTGAATGTAAGCCTGCCGCTGGTGGTACCCTCGCTCTGGAAAAATATCCAGATGAGCGAGGTGGATATCCAACTCTCCATCGAACAGGCGCGTGCATCGCGCATCAATCTGGTGAACCAGGTGAAGAAATCATTCTTCAGCCTGCTGCTGGCGCAGGACAGCCATGACGTTTTCAGGAAAACCTATGAGACCGACTCCATCAACCTCGAGGATATCCGCAACCGGTACAATCAGGGAATAGTAGCTGAATATGATGTGATTACTGCCGATGTGCGGTTGAAAAGTCTTATACCCAGTATCCTTCAGTCGGAGAACATGATGAGGATTGCTGAACTGCAACTGAAGATGCTGATGGGGATCGACAGCGACCTGCCGCTGAAAGTAGTGGGTTCGCTGGACGATTATGAGAAGAGCATGTTCGATGCTATCATCCCGGCGGATACTTCGCTTATAAACAACAGTGATATAAAGCAATTCGACCTGCAGGCCGAACAGGCGAAAAATGCCTATGAGTTACAGAAACTGCAGTATGCTCCTTCGCTGGTGACCTCATTCAACTGGACTTACACAAGCCAGAATAACGATTTTAAGTTCAACACTTACCGCTGGGATCCCTATTCCATGCTGGGCTTCACGCTTCAGATACCTCTCTTCAGCGGCGGACAACGCTACCATAATGTAAAACAAGCGCAGATACAGCTATGGCAGCTCGACGAACAGCGTAAGGATGTGGAGAGGGGACTTAAACTGTCGATCAGAAACAACTACGACCTCATCCACAAAAATATCGAACAGGTGGTGGCTACACAGTCTTCTGTAGAGCAGGCGCGCAAAGGGCATGAGATCACCCTGAAGCGATATGAGACGGGAATGGGTACTATCGTGGATGTCAACGCGGCGGCATTGGCCGTACTTAACGCCGAACTACAATATAGGAACGCCATCTACGACTATCTGGCGGCGAAAGCCGATCTGGAAAAAGTGCTGGGGTATGATATCTCACCGGTAAGTGTAGAGTAAAGAATAAAGAACAAGGAATAAAGATTTAGAATTCAACATTCAATATTTAAGATCTTGAACCTGAGTTGCAGAACAGCATAGCTAAATTTTGAATTTTGAATATGGAATCTGAAATTCAGGAACCCAAATTAAAAACAAAATATACAAATAGTTATATGAGACGATACAGCTTATTGAAAGTTACTCCTTTACTGGCAGTTGCATTGCTTGCTTCCTGCGGAGGAGCGGATCGTACCGGGAGCGCTGAAAGTGAAGCTTCGCAGAAAACAAAGGTACGTGTAGAAGAAGTGCAGTTAGTACCGGTGGATCAGATCTCCACCTTTACCGCTACGGTAGAGGCCGATCAGGTAAACAATATCGCTCCCGCTATGGGAGGACGGATCCGTGAGATCAGGGTGGATGTAGGTTCGCAAGTACGTCGCGGACAGGCACTGGTAACCATGGACAAGGCAAACCTTTCACAGCAGCAGACACAGGTTGCCACGCTGAAGCGGGACTACGAACGGTATGAAGAGCTGTATGAAGTGGGTGGTATTTCCAAACAGCAGCTCGATCAGGCGAAGACACAATTGGATGTGGCGGAGTATGCCCTGAATAATCTGGATGAGAATACTACGTTGACCAGTCCTGTAAACGGAGTAGTGACAGCCCGTAATTACGATCCGGGTGATGTGGCCGGACAGCTGCCTATCCTCACCATCGAGAATATCAATCCCGTAAAGGTGAAGGTCAATGTCTCAGAGTCTTATTATAGCCAGGTAGTGAAGGGAATGCCCGTGGAAGTGCTGGTAGATGCTTTGGGAGGGGAAACATTCCAGGGAAGTGTCTCTTTGATCCATCCCACGCTCGACCCGGTTTCACACACCTTTACTGTTGAAGTATCAGTGCCTAACAGTGATCAGAAGCTGCGTCCCGGAATGTTCGCCCGGGTGAAGATGAATTTCGGTACCAATGAGCGCCCCTTGCTCTCAGACAAGGCCGTCCTGAAGCAGGTAGGTTCCAATGATCGCTATGTATTCGTGGAAAAAGACGGGAAAGCTGTCTATACTTTAGTACAACTAGGAATCCGGATCAGTGATAAATATGAGATCGTCTCAGGGCTGAACGACGGTGACAAGGTAATCGTAGAGGGTAATACAGGCCTGATTGACGGTACTGAAGTGGAAGTTATTGATTAAAATTCAAGATTTAAAATTCAAGATTTAAGATTTGAATTCACAATCGACGTAGTCAAAATCAGCGTAATTAAATCTTGAATCTGAAATATTGAATCTTGAATCTGAAATAAAAAATAAATTAGTATGAAGATATATGAAACCGCGGTGAAAAATCCCGTGGGAACATCATTGATATTTATCGGTATTGTGCTGATAGGGTTCATGTTCTACCGGCAATTGCCTATAGACCTCTATCCCAATATCGACCTGAATATTGTTTCGGTCATGACCTCCTATGCGGGAGCGGGTGCCGAAGACGTTGAGACCAATGTAACCCGTCCCCTTGAAGATGTGTTGAACTCCACAGAGAAGCTGAAAGAGATCACATCACAGTCGAGGGACGGTATGTCGATGATCATGCTGGAGTTCGAATTCGGCACCGATATGGACGCCGTGATGAACGATGTCCGAGACAAGGTGGGGACGGTGGCGGGTTTTCTGCCGGACGGTACGGAAGATCCTATGATCCTGAAATTCAGCTCTGATATGATCCCGGTAGTGGTGCTTTCTGCCACCGCCGAAGAGAGCTCGGGAGCACTGTATAAGATACTCGATGAACAGGTGGCCAACCCGCTCAACCGTATTTCGGGAGTGGGTACTGTTTCTGTCAGTGGCGCTCCTGAGAGGGAGATACAGGTGAATGTGATGCCCGAAAAACTGGAGGCATACAACCTCTCTCTGGAACAAATTGCACAGGTAATTGCGACTGAAAACGTGAATGTCCCTGCCGGTAATTTCGATATCGGTACACAAACCTATATGCTGCGTCTGGAGGGAGAGTTCGAGAACAGCAAGGACCTGAACAGTATCATTGTAGGGAACAATCAGGGACGCGCCATCTATCTGCGGGATGTGGCTTCGGTGAGTGATACACTGGAGTCGCGGGTACAGGAGAATTATACCAACGGACAACGGAGTGCCTCCATCGTGGTACAGAAACAGTCGGGTGCTAATACGGCAGCCATTGCTGACGCTGTGAAGGCGCAACTACCTGTACTGGAAAAGAGTCTCCCGCCAGATATCAAGCTTGTCACAGTGATGGACACTTCCGATTATATCAAAGTATCCATCAACAGTTTGCTGGAGACGATCCTGCTGGCGCTTATCATCGTCGGTATTATCGTGCTTTTCTTTCTGGGGCGGTGGCGTGCCACTATTATTATCATGGTGACCATACCCATCTCGCTGATCGGGTCGTTTATCTATCTCTACCTCACCGGGAACAGTATCAATATCATTTCGCTCTCGGCGCTCTCCATCACCATAGGGATGGTGGTGGACGATGCCATCGTGGTGTTGGAGAACATCACCACCCATATTGAACGGGGAAGCCGTGTCAAACAGGCGGCCGTATACGGTACGGAAGAGGTATCTCTCTCCGTAATTGCCTCCACACTGACGATTATCGCGGTGTTCCTACCGATGACTATGGTCGGTGGCTTTGCCGGTGTGATGTTCAGACAACTGGGATGGATGGTAACTATCATTATCTCTCTGTCGTTGATCATAGCCCTTACCCTTACCCCGATGATGAGTGCGAAGATGATGCGCTCGACCAAGGATGCTAAGGTGTCCGGATTCGACAAATGGTATAGCAAAAGAGTCCTTCCGTTGCTCAACCGGATTGATCATGCTTACGCAAGATTGGTGAATTGGGTGGCTCGCAGGAGACGTCTCACATTGTTGGGTGTGCTGGTTGTTTTTATCATAAGTGTGGTTATCAGTGCCATTACGCTGAAGACGGAATTTATGCCGGCATCGGATAACAACGAAATTGCCATTACCGTGGAGATGCCTACCGGAACCCGTATGGAAATCGCCCGGGAAACAGGGCACAGGATAGCACAGGAAATGCAGGAGAAATATCCCGAGATTGAGATCATCTCTTTCAGTGTGGGGGCGGCTTCGGAAGACAACACCTGGGCGGCCATGCAGGAAAACGCTTCCAATATCATGACTTATACGATGCGTCTGACGGAGGCCAAGAACAGGAAAAAGACGATCTACGATATATCGGACGAGATACGCCAGGACCTTGGCAATATGCCGGAACTGCACCGTTTCCGCGTAATGCCGGGTGGAGGCGATATGGGAATGACCGGTGGAAGTAATGTCGCTCTGGATATCTACGGGTATGATCTGGCTGCGACCGACCAACTCGCTGCCCAGATGAGAACCAAACTGGAAGGAGTGAAAGGATTGCGCGACATCACGGTATCGAGAAAAGATTACCGTATGGAGTACCAGATACAGTTCGACCGTGAGAAATTGGCATTGAATGGCCTGAATATGAGCACGGCAGCCAATGCTATCAGGAACAGGATCAACGGTCTTGTTATGTCACGTTTCCGCGAAGAGGGGGAAGAGTATGATATCCGTGTAAGATATGAAGAGCAATATCGTCAGTCCATTGAAGATATTGAAAATATATTGATATACAATACGATGGGAGCCGGTGTGCGGGTGCGTGATCTGGGGACAGTAATAGAAACTTCTACACTGCCGCAGATCGACCGTCAGGACCGCCAGCGTATTGTAACGGTGACAGGTACCATTTACGGACGTGCCCTGAGTGAGGTGGTGACCGATGTAAATACCATTATGGCCGAAGCAGATCTGCCCGCAGGAGTGCAGGTGGAGATAGGTGGATCTCTGGAAGATCAGCAGGAATCATTTTCACAGTTGGGACTTCTTCTTATGATCGTTTCTCTGCTGGTATATATTGTATTGGCATCGCAGTTCGAATCGCTGACCTATCCGTTTATGATCATCCTGACCGTGCCGTTTGCCTTTACCGGTTCCATCCTCTTCCTTGCCCTTACGGGTGAACCGCTCGGTATTATGGGATTTGTCGGGTTGATCATGCTTGTAGGAATGGTGGTGAAGAACGCCATTGTGCTGATCGACTACATCAACCTGAACCGCGAGAGAGGCATGTCGATTATCACAGCGGTGGTACACGGCGGCCGTTCGAGGCTTCGTCCCGTATTGATGACTACCCTTACCACTATTCTGGGGATGGTTCCCCTGGCAATTGGTACAGGGCAGGGATCGGAAATGTGGAAATCACTGGGTATTTCCATTATCGGTGGGATGACCTTCTCCACTGTCATCACCCTTATACTGATCCCGGCACTCTACTCCATGATGGCGGGTTATGGTGTGCGCAGAAGACGTAAGAAACACCGTTATGAATTGACAATTGACAGTTGACAATTGATAATGTGCCAATGTGAATAATGAGATTAATTAAAGAAAAAGTCAAAAATTGAAAAGTGAAGAAGTTGAGAAGTCTTTATTCTTTGTTCTTTACTCTTTATTCTAAAAAATATGAAAGCAGTAATGATAACGTTAGACCAGGCACACTACGATGAGATCGTGGGCAACCTGAGTTCACTCAATATACGTGGATTCACTTCATGGAAAGAGGTTCACGGACGCGGAAGTAAGAATGGGGAACCGCATTACGGTTCCCACGCATGGCCCTCGGTGAACAAGGCTATCCTCACCATCGTGGAAGATGACAGGGTGAAGCTGTTGCTTGATTACCTGAGGACGCTCGATGAAGAGTCGCCCAACCTGGGCCTCCGTGCCTTTGTATGGAATATTGAAGATATGATATGAGTCGATTTTGATCATCGATCCCGGGAGGGCGTTGCTGAAAAGTGACGCCCTTTCTTTGTGATAGCAATGATTATACGCTTGGAGGCGTAAGTGTAATATGGAGACAGGTGAAATTCAATTAATAGGTAAAGGGATTACTGCTATTGTGATTTTCGATATTCTTTAGGAGAAACACCTGTAAGCCGTTTGAAATATTTGCCAAAGAAAGATTGTGACGGAAAATTCAATTCATCACTTATTTGTTGTATTGTCATATTGGTAGATTTCAAGAGTGCTTTTGCTTCCAATAATATATAGTCATCTATCCAATCTCCAGCTGTTTTTCCACTTGTTTGCTTAATGATTGTAGACATATATTTAGGTGTCAGACATAATTTACTGGCGTAAAAATCCAATCCTCTATGCTGTTTAAAATGAGCCCGCACCAATTTTACAAAACGATCAGGTGAAGACTGAATACGATATGGCAAAGTCGTCTTATGAAGCGCTTATTAACCAAAAACAGACGGCTCATCTCTCTACTCAAGAAGTAAAGAGCCGATTAGCTTTAAATGATGCAGAGATTAAACGTACAGAGGCAGCCCTGGAAATGGCCAGACTGAACCTTTCGTACAGCGTTATTACCGCTCCTTATGATGGGACTATGGGACGCAGGCTGATACAGCAGGGACAACTTCTTCAACAACCGGGAATGCAGGTGGCGACTATTGTTTCCGGCGAGGATAAATGGGTAACTGCCAATTTTCTTGAGAGCCAGATGCCTAATGTTACGATAGGGAAAAAAGTAACGATGAAAGCGGATGCACTGAACGGACAGGAGTTCGAGGGTGTAGTTACAGCCATAGCTGCAGCCACGGGTTCCCGTTATTCAAGTATTCCTGTCGATAACAGCACGGGTAACTTTGTAAAAGTGCAACAGCGTATCCCTGTACGAATAGAGTTTATCGGTAATAACGATCCGGAAGGCTTGAAGCGGTTAAGAACCGGAATGAATATGGATATTTTCATTAAGAGATAAAAGATGAGCGAAGAATATAACAGGGGTTTATTCCATAAATGGGTTCCCGGACTCGGACAATTGGGCCTTATCATGCTTTTTGAAGCTATTATGCTGTTGATTAACCCGATCAATCCCGGTAATATAGGACAAATGTCCGGCAGTACAGGTATACTTACAGAGTATTATATGTGGGGGAATTTTGCGACGATCATCGGACTGTCTCTGGTTCTTCCGTTCGTATTGCGCGTAAAAATGCGGTTCCGTTCCAAAGAATTATTGGTTATGGCGTTAGTCGTTATGGCTGTGTTGAATGTGATCGTGGCAACGACGACTATAGGAGAGATAGTAGTGGTGGCCTGTCTGTTTTTTGGAATGGCTAAAATGGTGGGAATGGTGGAGATGCTTCTTCCTATTCAGGGAATACTTAGTCCCGACGGTAACAGAAACAGGTTTTACGCGATCTTTTATCCCATATCTTTAAGTGCATCGCAAGTAGGGACGTTCTTTACTTCAAAATTCGCTCTTGATATAGGTTGGCAGGCAGTGAATTATTACGGTTCAGCAACGTTACTTTTAGCGGCACTAATTGCCATAATATTTGTTCACAACCAACGCTTTGGAAGGAAAATACCGTTTTACCGGATAGATTGGCCTGGTTTGCTTTGTTTCGGCACGGCATTAATGAGTATGGCTTATATATGTGCCTTCGGAAAGCAACAGGATTGGTTCAACTCCCCGCACGTAATACGGGCTTGCATAATTATAATAGTGTCTGTATTCGCATTGATCATGAGACAACTGAATACCAGGCACCCCTTTCTTGCTTTTAAATTGTACAGGATAAGGGAAGTTCGTGTAGGAGTACTTTTATTGGTAGGGCAAGGTATGTTTATGGGGGTAAGTTCAATCATGTCGATATATACTACTGCTATCCTGGGTTATAACTGGATGACCAATGCGGAGATCAATCTTATGACTCTGCCTGGTATCATTTCGGCAGGTTTCGTTGCATACTACTGGACAAAGCATGGTTTACATTTGAAAATGTATATTTTTTCCGGTTTTGCGGCTTATTTTCTCTACACGGTGATGCTTTATTTTATGATGGTTCCGGAACTTAATATATCCCAGTTATACCTACCCCAGGTGTTAAACGGTTACGGAATGTCCACCCTTTTTATATCAGTATGGATATATACTTTTTATAAAGTTCCCCAGAATACAATGCTGCCGTCAGTTGCACCTATAATGATTTTCAGGAGTTTTGTCATGTTGGGGTTTTTTACCGCGTTGTTCGGATGGTTACAATATAAGTTCCAATGGCAAAGTATCGGTGATCTGGCGGTTCATTTCGATCTCTTGGTCATGAATCAGAATTCAGGCATTGGTTCTTTGAGAGATACCCAGATGAGTGCAATACTGGCATCTAATAAAACTTTACTCGGCTATATAATAATTGCAGGACTTGGTATTCTCTCGATGATATTCTTTTATCAATTCGGACAGGAAAAATACAGGCTTGTCAGATTTAATAGTCGTCGATCAGAAAAACAAAATGAATTGTCCGGACAAATCAAAGATATAGCAGGATCGGTTTGATCTCTTCCACATATCATAGTAGACATCTTTTTGGTATCGATTTTGTACAGTTGAGCACCCAAAACATTCATTTCGGTAAGTTCATAAAACCGGGCGTTATACTGCACCGTAACTTTGTATCATAATAGTAACCAATCGAATTGTATCTGGCAATGAAACGAGGATTAAAAATAGCCACTCTATCTGCCGTCTCTGTAATGGTGTTCTCAGTAATGAGTCTTACAGGAATAATATTATTGAGAAGGCGGATCTTAAGTATATCCTAAATAAGGAAATATGAGCAATAAACATTTTTTTTATTTCAGACCCCGGCACTTTGTACTGGCAATCGCGATATTCTGCGTGCTGACTATAATTATAGCCGGAAAAAAAGTGAACAATATTCCCTTAGCGGAAAAGGGAAATTACATTCTCACGGAAGTGAATGAGATTAACCTGGATAAAGAGGGGATAACCTTTCTGTTTTTCTATCGGAAAGATTCTGAATTGTGTCAAAAGATGCGATACAATATAGAACAATTGGATGCTGAAAATCTTCATGGTATTCATTTCTATGCTATGGACATCGAAGAGAATACCGAATATTATTACAAATACAATATATCCGGAATTCCCAATTTGTTAATATTCAATGGAGAGGTTGAAAAAAAGCGGGTTATGGGTATTGTGTCCACCAATAATTTAGAAAAAATAGTGAATAGGGTAAAAGCTTATTGATCCAAATAAATTTACTCTGCTCTCGCTTGACAAAAAAGTTCCTTACACCATAAAGAAAAAAATAATCATATGAAACAAAGAACCATAAAGGAATCCTTTTCTATCAAAGGAAAGGGGTTACACACAGGATTAAAAACTACTATTACTTTTCGTCCCGCACCTGTTGACTTCGGGTACAGGATAAAACGGCTCGATCTGGAAGGAAGTCCGGTAATAATGGCTTCTGCGGAAAATGTCATGAATACGCAGAGATGTACTGTCTTATCTGTGGATGGAGTGCAGGTTGCCACGATAGAACATGCGTTAGCTGCACTCTACGGATGTGAGATTGACAATTGTCTGATTGAAATTGATTCACCTGAATTCTCGATACTTGATGGAAGTTCCGTTGAATATATAAATAATATTCGCAGGGTAGGTCTCGAAAAGCAATCCAAAGAGAGGATCTATTATGAGGTGGATCGCAATATTGAGTATTTCGATGCTGAAACGGGTTCATATCTGATATTAATGCCTTCCGACAGGTTTAGCGTTCATGTGCAGATAGCATTCGACTCGGAGGTTTTGACAGTACAAAACGCTTTTCTGGAAAATTTATCCGATTTTGAGGATGAAGTCTCAATGTGTAGGACATTTGTTTTTATAAAAGAGATCGAGAGTCTCCTAAAAACAGGATTAATAAAGGGAGGCGATTTAAATAACGCGATTGTCATATATGATCAACTCATTCAACAGCAGGAACTTGACCGATTGGCTGATATCATGGGTGTGGAGAGGAGAAAGATCGATAAAACAGGATATATAGTAAATAAACCGCTTCTATTCCCTAATGAACCCGCAAGGCATAAATTACTGGATGTTATCGGGGATATAGCCCTTGTCGGTAAATTTATCAAGGGAAAGATCATCGCAAACCGTCCCGGGCACCGGATCAACAACCTGTTCGCAAGAAATATAGCTGAACAGATCAAAACAGAACCAGTCTTTGAAATACATGAAAGCTTTTCATAAAAACACCGTCGTTATGAAAACCTTATTTTTATTTTTAAGGAGGAACATGATCCCTTTGCTGGGGATGATCTTAGGAGCGATAGCCGGATATTTTTACTGGCAAAATTATGGGATCTATGACGGTACATTCGGCTTCTCTTCGGAATGGTGGGCTAATTGTATATATGGCTTATTGTTGGGAGGATTGATAGGTAGCCTGATTAGAAAATAAGCCTTCATAATACTGCTCATTCATAATTTTTAGAACATCAATTGAATATGGATATATAACATGATTTACTTATGAAACATACTAAATTATTTATCACCGTCTTTTCTATTACGCTACTTACAACGACTCTCAATGCACAAAATTATAATACAGCTCTGGGGGTAAGGTTAGGGTATGACAGCGGTTTAACGCTGAAACATTTCTTCGCTCCCGAGAATGCTGCCGAATTTATACTATCTATTTCCCCCCGCTATTTTCAACTTACGGGAATGTATGAATATCAACAGCCTGTTCCTGGATCATTCGATTTATCCTGGGTTGTAGGAATTGGCGGCCACTTGGGAGGTATACACCATGACAAAGATAAATACAAAAGTAATTTGTTGCTCGGAGTGGATTTGATGGCGGGCCTGGAATACAGTATCGCCCGCACGCCTTATGCTGTTGCGCTGGACTGGAAACCATCTTTTAATTTTACCAATAGTTATAACGATTATTGGCTTAACGGATTTGCACTTAGTGTGCGATATACACTCTATTAGCTTAACGAGTTGTCTTGCCTTGTTTTGTAGATAACTAAACATTATGATTACGTTGTTTTTGTAATTTTTTCGTAAAGCCAAATCCTTTATCGTGCCTTAAGTATGGATATATTTTAGTTCGGTAACCAAAAACAGCGTTTGGGTCAATTTGGGGGACAGACTGCGTTTCAGGGCTATATCTTTGCAATATCAAACAAGAGAAAAGAAAACAATTTTATTAATTAATTATTCAGAAAAATGAAAAAGATGGTTTTAGTGTGTTTGTCAGTATTGATGACAACAGGATTGGTGACAGTGAATGCCCAGACTCCTATATCTTATGGCGTGAAAGCAGAAGCAAATATGTCGAATTTTTTACTTACCGATTTAGATAATCAGTCAAGTACAATGAAACTGGGCCCTACACTGGGCGGTTTTATGAACATTGGTTTGCATCGGAATTTCTCCCTCCAGCCCGAAGTGATGTTCTTCTACCGCCAATCCAAGATGGAAACCGGAGCTGCTGAAGATGATTTTAGACAATGGGGAATGCAGATCCCGGTTTACTTTCTGGGACAAACCTATACCCATAGCGGTAAGTTTTATGCCGGTGTAGGGCCCTATCTTGGGCTTGGTTTTGATGCGCGCTACAAGGATGCCGATCAGGACCTGTACAAAAAGGTGAATGACGAGGCTGCAATGAACCGGTGGGATTTTGGATTGGGTGCGCTGGTCGGTTACGAATTCACCAACGGTATCCAGATTAATGCAGGATACCAACTCGGACTGGTGGATCAGTTAGACGCCCTTAAAGACGACGCCACCATGCGCACACAGACCGTGAGCCTTGGAATCGGCTATCGCTTCTAAAGAGAAGCTGAAGGAAAAGAGATTGCCTCGATACCAGACATTTATTCCAACCATACAGATGTGCCGGCATTAAGTTTGCATCGCACGCCTGATGGGATAAAAGTGAAGTCTGACAGGGGTAATCTCCTCAAATAGGGTGAAGTGAAATAGTTTCTTCTTCTTCAAAACTCAACGGGCTCCGGATATTACTTCCTGCTGCTCGTTGAGTTTATTTCAATTACATTCGTTTCTTTTTTGTAACTGAGCGACTTTGATTATATTTGAATAATATAGGATGCGCCTCGGAAAAGCTTAAACAAGCTTGGCTCTTCTCTTGGCTTTCACTATATTTGCACTATTCTGATTTATAAACAACCAATATATTCTTATGCTCCAAATGGTTCGAAAAACAGAACTTCCTATCATTAAATTAAATAACAAGACGGCATTTTTATCAGCGCTGTCCTTAAACTTGTTTTTTGGCTTTGTACAGATTATCATCTTAATTTACAGTTTATACATGGGAGAAAATGTAGGTGAAATATTCGCCGAAAGATTATCTGAATCAACATTTTATATAGGACAGGCAATCTCACTTGTTATAAATGTGTTTTTACTCTATCTTTTTTTTCGAATTGAATTTTGGATACTTAAATATTTTTCTAATAGCAGAAGAAGGGCATGGTTATCGTTCTTCGCTTTGCTTCTCTTCGTGTGTATCTTGAGCACCATTATATCGCAACTGTTAGGAATTTGGTTCAAGGGTGAATTAACAGCGTATCGTTATTCTATTGTTCACTTTATCAAAGATTTGATGCTTTTTATTAGTTCCGTTTTTGTTACCTATCTGATCTATCTGATCATTAAAAACCAGAAGAGGATGGAAGAAAACAAGAACCTTACCATCGAGAATTTCAGGAATCGGTATAATGCGTTAAAAAATCAAACCGACCCCCATTTCCTGTTCAACTCACTCAACTCGCTCAACGGACTGATCGGTTACGACGATGAACGTGCACATGAGTATGTGATGCAGCTATCGTCAGTATTTCGATATACTATACAGGAACGTTCGGTGGTGACGCTTTCCGATGAACTGGAATTTGCAGAATCCTATATCTATCTGATGAAGATCCGGTACGAGGATGCCCTCTCCGTCAATATCCAGATACCGGATGGCCATCCGGAGTTCTATATCCTGCCTTTCGCCATACAGACATTGGTGGAAAATGCAGTGAAACATAACATAGTCAGCCGGCAGAAGCCGCTGGATCTGGTCATCAGGATGACGGCTGAGGAGACGATTATTGTCGAGAATAACCTTCAGCCAAGACAGGATGTGAGATCCGGAAACGGTTTGGGATTATCCAATCTGAACGAGCGTTATTGGTTGATGTTCAGGAAGAATATCAATATACAAGCTGACGACTCTGTTTTCAGGGTCGAGATCCCATTGATAAAAACCCTGGATAAGTATAGCGATAAACTTATCGATTATAACTCATAATTCATAATTATTATGACTGCTGTAATTGTAGAAGACGAAGTTGCCGCCGCACAGAATCTTGAAAGACTTTTAAAGTCGATAGACGAAAATATAGATATTATTGCCGTATTGCAGAATGTGGACGAGAGTATAGAGTGGTTTTCAACCAACACGCTGCCCGATGTAGTCTTTATGGATATTCATCTTGCCGATGGGGACTCCTTTTCTATTTTCAAAAATATAGAGATCCGTTGCCCGATTATTTTTACAACGGCTTACGACCAATATGCATTGAAAGCGTTTGAAGTGAACAGTATCGACTATTTACTCAAACCGATCAGTAAAAAAAGTCTGGAGAAATCATTGACCAAACTGAAAAATTTCCCACCCAATAACCATAATTCCGATATGATTGCACAGATAATGAAAAGTATCAATCAGGTCAATAAAATCCATAAAAAAAGTTTTCTCATCCCGTTCAAGGATAAACTGATACCCGTTTCATCCGATGATATTGCCTATGTTTATTCACAGAATAAAAAGGCAGTCATCACCTGCTTCAATAAGCGTGATTATACAATGGATACATCGCTCGATGATTTTTTGAAACAACTCGATCCTGATCTGTTCTTCAGGGCAAACAGGCAATTCATTATTTCACATCAGGCGGTAACCGATCTGTCGATGTGGTTCGACGGAAAATTGGCAGTGAATCTTTCCGTTGCCACGCCCGAAAGGATTATTGTAAGCCGCGCTCGTGTTGCCGATTTTAAGAAGTGGTACATGAGAACGGATGAGTGAGGGTGAGTCGCTTTATTTTAATTATATCGCATTTAAAGGACAGAAAAATGAAAAACAATAGTTATTGTGCTTTTCTACGTGGTGTAAACGTAAAAGGAACGAATATGAAAATGGCAGAAGTTTGTTCTGTATATGAAACAGCGGGAATGGAAAATGTATCATCGGTGCTGGCATCGGGAAATATTTTGTTTTCTTCTGCTAAAAATAAGAATGAGTTAAAAACGCTGTTGGAAAAAGCGCTGTCGGCACATTTCAGTTACGATGCTTTCCTTTTCGTAAAAGATAAAATGGAGATTGAAAGCCTTGTCAATAAAAATCCTTTTGAAACCAGTCCCGATTTTCACATTTATGGTTTTGTGGGCATTGACGGAATTGAAAAAACGTTACTCGAAGAATTTGAAAAAGCCGGGAAAATGGAAGGAGAGAAGGCTCAAATAACAGAAAATAATTTCTATTGGAAAGTGCCTAAAGGAAATACGCTCGAATCTGAATTTGGGAAAATATTAGGACGAAAAAATCTGAAAGCTGCTTTCACTTCACGCAATCTGAATACGTTTGAAAAGGTTTTAAAAAAGATGTAAAAATATACATCCCGCATATTTCGCCAATAACCGTAGATAAAAGAACTTAAACCTGTAAAAACAGCTCAATATTCATCAAAATTGAGCTGTTTTTAATTAATAAATGAGCTATAACCACCCATAGCTACAACCGGTGGAGGCTCGGTATCAATTTTTTATATTTCAGCCCTTAAAATAGCCGTTTGGGAATTGCACTCTCTACAACCAGCACAGTTGTAGTATTACTTTGCATTGTCAAAAACGTAAATATGGGTGTATAATGTTAAAAGAAAGAATACTTCAACAAGCTACGGATCTTTTCAGCCTGCATGGTATTAAAAATGTATCAATGGACGATTTGGCATCGTCTTTGGGTATTTCTAAACGGACTATCTACAAAAATTTTAAGAATAAAGAAGACATTTTGAAGAATTGTATCCTTGTCTCCTGGGAAAATAGGGGTCAGAGGATTACGGAAATCATGCGCCAATCGGAGAATGTGATTGATGGATGTTTACAAATAATCGACGATTATAAATGCACCCGGTTGCCGATAGCTATATTCTGGGAGGATATTTACAAATATTATCCGGAAATTTATCGATGCATTTTGGAGGATGCGGAGAAAAGTAATATCTATTTGAAACGACTACTGAAAGAAGGAATAAAAGACAATTACTTCCGTGAAAACCTACATGTTGACGAAACTTTCTTTATGTTGGATATGAGTACTTGCATAATAATCAGCAATATTTATTCAGTGAGGATTTCTTTCCCCCGCACAAATTTAATTTTCAATATAATGGTTAATATGCTTCGTGGAATTTCTACCGATAGGGGCATTGAAATCATAGATAAGTATATTGATAATTTATCCCATTCAAATAATTAATAATAATTTATGAGAGTTACAAAAATTGGTATCGTCCTAATGGCGATTTGTGGATTGTTCAGGTTATCCGTTGCAAACGCGCAAGAAATCGATTCCGACGTATTGCGCTTGGATTTGGAAACGGCGGTTCAAATTGCTTTGAGTGAAAATCCCCTGGTGAAAGTCGCCGATATGGAGATTGAGAAAAAGGTTTATGCTAGAAAGAGCGCTTATGGCGCCCTGTTACCCCAAATTGATCTTATCGGACAGTATCAGCGCACTTTAAAACGCCAGACGATGTATCTGGATACGGATATGGGTGGTCTTTTTGGCGGCGGCTCCATAGATCCCTCGCAATTCACGCCTGAGGAATTGGAGATCGTGGAGGTTTTCGGCAAAATAATGGCACCCAGTTCCGACGCTGATGCCAACGAAGGCATTCAGTTCGGCCGGAAAAACATGTGGACGGGAACGGTTAACGTTAGTTTACCACTGGTCGTTCCCTCATTATGGAAAAACATCCAGATGAGTAAGGTCGACCTGGAGATGGCCGTGGAACAGTCGCGTTCGTCGAAGATCGATCTGACACATCAGGTAAAAAAGGCCTTTTACAGTATACTGTTGGCTAAAGACAGCTATGAGCTTTTCAGGGAAACATACGCCACTGACTCTTTGAATTTGGTGAATATAAAAAATAAGTTTGAGCAGGGTATTGTTGCAGAATATGATGTCATTACAGCCGATGTCCGTCTCAAAAGCATTATACCCAATATCCTGCAGTCGGAAAGCATGTTGAAAATCGCAGAACTACAATTGAAAATGCTGATGGGTATCGATGCCGAAATACCTGTAGAGATTATGGGTTCACTTTCTGATTATGAAAAATGGATGTTTGAAGCCATTGTTCCCTCCGACAATAACCTGTCGGGGAATAGTGACCTGAGACAATTCGACCTGCAGGCCATACAGGCGAAAAACGCAGTTGAGATTCAAAAACTTGAACGTTTACCTACGCTTACCTCTACCTTCAACTATTCCTATATAAGTCAAAATAACGATTTCAAGTTCAACACCTACCGTTGGGATCCTTATTCAGTGGTAGGTGTGACGCTTGCCATCCCTATCTTTAGCGGAGGACAACGGTATCACAACATCAAACAGTCCGAAATTCAATTATACCAACTGCAAGAACAGCGCAAGAATCTGAAACGCAGCTTACAATTATCCGTAAGAAATAGTGCAGAACTTATCAGTAAAAGCATAGAACAGGTGGTGGCCGCCGAATCGTCTGTACAACAGGCAAAGAAAGGTTATGAGATTACGCATAAAAGGTATGAAACAGGAGCGGGAACTATCGTGGACCTGAATGCGGCAGCACTCGCGGTGACCAATGCCGAGCTGCAATACCGAAACGCGATCTACGACTATCTGGCATCCAAAGCCGATTTGGAAAAAACACTCGGCTACGATATTAATACAATAAATTGAAACAAATCAATAAATACAACAAAGTAAGTATGAAACGGAATATTATTCTAAAATTTATGCCGCTGGCTGCCCTTCTGACGCTCTCTTCATGCGGCGGATCCGGTAAGAGTGAACAACAAACAGAGAACACTAAAAGAAATGTTATGGTGGAGGAAGTCACGTTGGTACCCGTAAACCAATTATCTTCCTTCACAGCCACAGTTGAGGCAAAAACTGTAAACAACATCACTCCCGCGACGGGCGGACGTATAAGGGCCATTCATGTGGATGTCGGTAGCCGTGTGGCCAAAGGACAGACTCTGGTAACAATGGATGCGGCCAATTATTCACAACAAGAGACACAACTGGCGACTCTGCGTCGCGATTATGAGAGATACAGTGAATTGTATAAAGTGGGAGGTGTTTCCAGACAACAACTGGATCAGATGAAAACACAACTTGATGTCGCCCAGACGGCACTCAATACTATCGGGGAAAATACCGGCCTGATAAGCCCCATAAGCGGGATCGTGACCGCCCGTAACTTTGATCCGGGTGATGTGGCCGCAGGGATGCCGATATTGACGATCGAAAATATCAATCCGGTCAAGATAGTCATCAATGTATCGGAGTCTTATTATAGCAAAGTTTCTTTGGGGATGCCTGCTACAATAGTAGTAGATGCATTGGAGGGTGAAACTTTCGAAGGAAAAGTGTCCCTGATCCATCCCACGCTAAACCCTGTTTCCCGTACCTTTCCTGTAGAGATTGAAGTGAACAATAACGACCAGCGCCTTCGTCCGGGAATGTTCTCACGCGTGACACTAAATTTCGGTACCCATGAGCGTCCGCTTGTTACTGATCTGGCTGTCTTGAAACAAACCGGATCCAACGACCGGTATGTTTTTCTGGAAAAGGATGGAAAGGCCGTCTATACGAAAGTAGAACTGGGAACCCGGATTGGAGATAAATATGAGATAGTATCGGGGTTACATGTCGGTGACCGTGTGATCGTCCAGGGAAATACCGGATTGATTGAAGGTGCCGAAATTCAAGTGACACAATAAGAAACAGAATAATCGTATGAAGATATATGAAACCGCGGTCAAGAATCCTGTTGGGACTTCGCTGATCTTTATTGGAATTGTGCTTATCGGGATCATGTTTTACCGGCAGCTTCCGGTTGACCTGTTGCCCGAAATGGATGTGAACATGGTATCGGTGATGACCGCTTATCCCGGTGCAGGTGCGGAAGACGTGGAGACAAATGTCACCCGTCCTTTGGAAGATGTGCTGAACTCTACGGAGAACATCAAAGAGATTACCTCCACTTCAAAGGACAATATATCGGTGATCATGCTCGAGTTCAATTGGGGATCGGATATGATCAATATTATGAACGACGTCCGGGATAAGATAGAGTTGATATCCAGCTCCCTTCCCGACGGAGCCAGTGACCCTATGCTGTTAAAATTCAGCACCGATATGATACCGGTGATCGTGCTCTCCGCGACGGCAAACGAGAGCGCGAACGCGTTATATAAGATTTTGGATGATCAGATTGCCACCCCCCTTAACAGGGTTCCGGGCGTAGGTACTGTTTCCGTCTCCGGTGCGCCGCAGCGTGAAGTGCAGGTGAACGTGTTCCCCGAAAAACTGGAGGCATACAATATTCCACTTGAGCAAATCGCCCAGAAAATTGCTGCGGAAAATGTGAACGTTCCTGCCGGAAACCTCAACGTGGGATCGCAAACCTACATGTTGCGTCTTCAAGGCGAGATATCCGAGAGTAGGGAATTAAACGACATCGTGATCGGCACCAGCCAGGGACAATCTGTTTATCTGAAAGATGTGGCCGTAGTAAGCGATACCGTTCAGTCAGATGTAATGGAGAGTTATACCAACGGGCAACGCAGCGCCTCCATCATGATCCAGAAACAGACAGGAGCCAATACGGTCGCTATCGCGAACGCGGTGAGAGAATTACTTCCCGGACTTCAGAAGAATCTTCCTCCCGATATTCAACTGGTAAC
>NZ_CALNAT010000154.1 GCF_937873925.1 uncultured Proteiniphilum sp.
CCCCGAAAGCATATTTCTCTTTGATCGCCACTTCATACGCTTCCATGATCTTTTCATATCCTCCGAATGCGCAGGCCATCATCAGTAACGTTGAATAGGGCAGATGAAAATTGGTGATCAGGCTGTTGGTGAGTGTGAATTCATAGGGGGGGAAAATGAATTTATTGGTCCATCCGTCCTTCGGTTTCAGGTGCCCGTCGGTGCTTACGGTCGTTTCCACCGCACGGAGTACGGATGTGCCGACCGCACAGATGTTCTTCTCTTCGTCTTTGGCCTTGTTTACCCTTTCGCACAGTTCCTCCGTAATGATCATCTGTTCCGACTCCATCTTATGCTTTGTCAGATCTTCCACATCGATCATGCGATAGGCTCCCAATCCATTATGGAGAGGGAGATAACCGAATTCAATGTCTCTTATTTCCATCCTTTTCATCAGTTCGCGGCTGAAATGCAGGCCGGCGGCGGGAGCGACCACTGCCCCCTCATGTTGCGCAAATATATTTTGGTATCTTTCCACATCTTCGGGCTCCGCATTACGTTCCAGGTATTCCGGGATGGGAGTCTCCCCGATGGCAAATAACTGGCTTTTAAATTCGTCGTAAGGCCCGTCGTAGAGAAATCGCAATGTGCGCCCGCGCGAGGTGGTGTTGTCGATCACTTCCGCCACCAACTCTTCATTTTCTCCGAAATAAAGTTTGTTGCCGATACGTATCTTCCGTGCCGGATTGACCAGCACATCCCACAGATGCTGATCGGGATTCAACTCCCTCAATAAAAAGACCTCTATCTTGGCGCCTGTCTTTTCTTTGTTACCGAATAATCTCGCCGGAAAGACCTTCGTGTTGTTAAAGATAAAGTAATCTCCTTTATTGAAATAGTCTAAAACATCTTTGAATGTCTTGTGTTCCAGCTTATCCGATTTTCTGTGGACAACCAGTAACCGGGCTTCATCGCGATGGATGGTAGGGTATTTCGCAATAAGCTCTTCCGGCAAATTGAATTTAAATTGAGAAAGCTTCATAAGTTAAAAAAATCCTGTATCAATTATATTTTTATTTACTCTCTTTTATTGCAGAGGGAATATTTTCATCTAAAAAACGGTCAACCTCATCCATTTTCAGGCAGTTATCCACCGTAACCTCTCCCGCTCTGGTGCGCCGTAAACCGGTAAGATGCGCACCCGTACCAAGTGCGGCTCCTATATCTCTTGCCAACGCCCTTATATAAGTCCCTTTGCCGCATACCACACGTAGGGTGATATCCGGCATATCATAAGAAACCAATTCGATATCATCTATAACCAATAATTTGGGTTTTAGTTCAATATCTTCCTTTCTTCTGGCTAACTCGTAGGCCCTTTTGCCATCGACCTTGACAGCCGAAAAAGCAGGCGGAACCTGTTCTATGACACCGGTAAAACGGTGGAGCACATCCTCTGTCATCTCCCGGGTGATATGGGCCACGGGATATTCGACATCGATCTCCGTCTCTAGATCGAATGAAGGTGTGGTCGCCCCGAGACGGATGTGCGCGATATATTCTTTGGTTTCAGCCTGCAACGTCTCTATAAGCTTCGTCTTTTTTCCGGTACAGAGGATCATCACACCCGTAGCCAGCGGATCAAGTGTTCCCGCGTGTCCCACCTTCAGTTTCTTTATTCCCAGTCTCCGGCATAGCCTGGCACGGACAACACGAACCACCCGGAAGGAGGTCCAGTGAAGCGGTTTATCGATACATAGAATTTCACCTTCGATAAAATCCATACTCTCTTATATCATGGTCAGGCTTACACCTGAAAAAACCAGTACAAGCAGTATGGCGCCTACAATAATACGGTATACGCCAAATGCTTTGAACCCGTAGCGGGTAAGAAAATCTATAAAAAACCGGATGGCAAGGATTGCCACGATAAACGCTACCACATTGCCAAGGAGAAGCAATACCATGTTTTCTTTCAGCATCGCCGCGTTTAGGGGATCTTTCAGCAGTTGATAGAGCTTATAACCCGCCGCCGCGGCCATGGTAGGGACAGCCAGAAAAAACGAGAATTCGGCGGCATTCTTGCGGGTAAGCCTGGTGGTCATCCCTCCTACAATAGTAGCCATAGAACGCGATACGCCGGGGATCATGGCGATACATTGAAAAAAGCCTATCGTAAGCGCTCTCTTCCACCCTATCGACTGCTGCTGCGACGGCTTGTTGAACCATCTGTCCACAAAGAGCATAAAGATCCCGCCCACCACAAGCATCACTGCCACCACCGTTACATTCTCAAGTAGTGCGTCGATCTGGTCCCCGAGAAGCAGGCCTATTACTCCGGCCGGTATGACGGCAATGAATAATTTCCAGTAGAAATCGAATTTATGAATGAACCGTGTAAGATAAGTCCATACCCTTTCTCCTGCCCGCATGCCGCGTACCGCCTCTTTATCGAAGATGATGATCGGGTTCAGACGAAAAAAACGTTTCCAGTAGAGCACCGCTACCGACAATATAGCACCGAACTGAATGATCACCGTAAATGCTTTCACAAAGTCCGTGCTCTCCATTCCCAGTAATGCCTGTGTAATGATCATATGGCCGGTGGACGACACCGGAAGGAACTCTGTGAGTCCCTCTACCACCGCAATGATAATTGCTTCTAATATGCTCATGGATAATATATTTTGCAGTGTCCGGACATTGAACTATTTTCCGGACACACTGCTTTTTTCTTTCGAGGGATACAAAATGCCCACTACCATCAGTACAAAACCGGCAAGACAAACTACAGGAGCTAATTTTATACGTCTGGCACTGAAAATATCGGTTTCGAATCCGCTTTCGAAAGTAGTGGCCGGTCCGGTCATCAGCAGAAAACCGGCAATAATTAGAAGAATGGCGATGCCACAGATAATCAGGTTTGTTTTACCAAGAGCAATACTTTTTTGAGACATATCGAATGATATTTTTTATACGTAATATAGCTGGTCGGATCTCATTTTCACATATCTGTTTACTGCAAAGGCGGTGGCTATGGTGGAGATAATTACTCCCAGCAGGATCACAATTGCGAATATGATGATCAGATCAATAGTGCCGATAATAAATTGAATTTCAGCATACTCTCTGCTGAAATAGGTGATGATCGCAAAGATGGCCAGATCTGCTATGATCCCTGCAATGATTCCCGTGAAAATATTATTCACCACGAACGGCTTTCGGATAAAGCCGCCGGTGGCTCCCACCAGTTTCATCGTATGGATGAGAAACCGTTTCGAATAAACACTCAACCGGATGGTGTTCCGGATGAGCGTAAATGATATCAACAACAGTACGGCGGCAAGGATCAGCATAACAGTCATTATTTTCGAAAGGTTGTTATTGATGAGATCGATCGCCTCCTGCTGATAAAGCAGGTCCGTCACGTTGTTGTTCCGTCGGATCACCGTGTTGATGACCGCGATACTGTCGCTGTTCGCATATTCCGAATGGAGGAAGATCTCAATACAGTCCTGTGCGGGATTGTATCCCAACAGTTCTTCCGGGTCTTCTCCCAGATCCCTGACAAGTTGTTCCTTGGCTTCCTCTTTACTGATGAACCGTGATGACTTGACAAACGGCTGTACATCCAGATTATTTCTGATCTTCAATATTTCGGCATCTGTCACTTCGGAGGAGAGCATCACATTGAAGCTCATGTTTTCCTTCACAAATTTCGACAGACCGTTCCCCATAAAGAGGATCAATAGGGTAATCCCTAACAGCACCAGAACCAGTGAAATACTGATGGTGGATGTTATCTTAGCGTTCAGGAACCGGGCTGTGGATACTTTTTTTTTGCCAGACATACGAGTTACAGATAGTGAAAGCGAAAACGCAGCAAAATAGCCTTTTCCAAATAAACTGCAAAGTAATAAAAATTATTGCAGAAAACAGAACGAATGGTAAATATTAAGGTCTTTTCACTATCATTTTCTTTTGTAGTTGTTTGCTCCTGATTACGGACGCCACAATCGATATTGCAATCAATGCCGTTATGATAAGCAGTGAGGTGGCCGTAGGAATATAAAAGCCCGTCCCATTCGTATGGGCATAGTGATTGAGTATCATCTTGCCTCCGATAAACAGCAGAATGGCGCTCAGGGCATATTTCAAATAATAGAAGTACTCCATCACGCCTCTCAGGGCAAAGTAGAGCGAACGAAGGCCGAGGATGGCGAAAATATTGGACGTATAAACGATGAACATATCGGTAGAAACGGCCAATACGGCCGGGATAGAGTCTATTGCGAACACCAGGTCGGTCATCTCGATCACCAGAAGCGCCAGGAAAAAGGGTGTTGCCACAATTTTATGATTGATCTTCCGGAAAAATTTAGGCTCAGACATGTCATTTGTCGTGGGAAGAATCCTACGGGTAAATTTCACGAACCAACTCTTGTTCAGATCTTTCTTCTCCTCTTTCTGTTGTTTTCTTTTTTCCCGGATAAAATCCGCCACCATCTTTATTCCGGTACCCACCAGAAAGCCTCCGAACAGGTACATGACCCAGGAAAAACGCTCCAACAGTGCAATTCCTGCGAAAATAAATATCGCCCTGAAGATCAAGGCTCCCAGGATTCCCCAAAAAAGTACGTCATGCTGATATTTAAGGGCGATCTTAAATGAAGAAAAAATAAGGATGAAAACAAAAAGATTGTCTACACTCAATGATTTTTCAATCAGATAGGCCGTGAGAAATTCAAGCGCGGGTTCTTGGCCAAAAACAAAATAGATTCCCACGTTAAAAATAAGTGCGAGGGAAATCCAGAAGAGGCTCAGCCATAATGCTTTTTTTACGTTGACAGCTTCACCTTTTTTGTGAAAAACAAACATGTCGAGAGACAATAATACAATAATGAGGACTATAAATCCTATCCAAAAAGCGGAATTTACTTCCATCTGTGAGAATGTATAAAAATGTTTATATAACCTGAAAAATCTATCCCAATGAAACGTTTTATGGTGTAAAAAGTTCAGGGGTGCTTCATTTTTGATTTGCCATCCCTACCGTCCCGCCGGCCCGACCCGCCGGATCCATGAGAAAAACTCACAGGTATTCTGTTTTTTAGTCTGAAGGATTGCTATATCAGAAGTGGTTTTTTCAGCCTGAAATTACTCTCTCTTGAGGGGCGTAAGGCTCATCTCCTCTGCTTTTTTTAACATAAATTGAAAGGCCGCTTCCCGTTCGTTGGGTATTTCTCCCTCCAGTATCGCTTCTTTGATGGCCGATTTCAACAAGCCTATTTCACGGCACTGCGGAAGGCCGAAGATCTCCATGATCTCATTGCCATCCACCGGAGGTTGAAAATTACGCACCTTGTCTTTCTCCTCGATCTCCTGTAATTTCCTCCGCACGATCTTGAAGTTATTGAGAAACCTTCGCACTTTTTCCGGGTTTTTCGATGTGATATCGGCCTCGCAAAGTGTCATCAGGTCGTCTATGTCGTCTCCGGCGTCAAAAAGCAGGCGGCGTACCGCCGAATCGGTCACTTCCTCTTCCACCAGTTGCATGGGGCGCATATGCAGCGACACCAGTTTCTGGACATATTTCATCTTTTCATTCTGCGGGAGCTTCATCCTCCTGAAGATTTTGGGCACCATCTTCTCCCCTATATAATTGTGGTTATGGAAAGTCCATCCCAGTCGCGGATCCCACCTTTTGGTAGCGGGTTTGGCGATGTCGTGCAGAAGGGCTGACCAACGCAGCCAGAGGTTGTCGGTCTGCCGTGTGATATTGTCCAGCACCATGAGAGTGTGGTAAAAATTGTCTTTGTGCCCTATACCGTCTTTGGTCTCGGCCCCTTTTAATGCGGTTAATTCCGGAAAGATGATATCGAGCAGGCCTGTTCTTTCCAGCAGTATGAATCCGACGGAAGGTTTTGGTGAGAGAATGATTTTATTAAGCTCGTCCGTCACCCGCTCCATCGAGAGGATCCCTATCCGGTCCCTGTTTCGCCTGATGGCATCGAAGGTATCGGGATAGATATCAAACCCCAGTTGGGAGGCAAACCGGACGGCACGCATCATACGCAGGGGATCATCGCTGAAGGTGATATCCGGATCGAGAGGAGTGCGGATGATCAGATCTTCCAGATCCTGCAGCCCGTGAAAAGGATCCAGCAACTCCCCATATCGTTCACCGTTCAGGCAGAAAGCCATCGCGTTGATGGTGAAATCGCGCCGCTTCTGGTCATCTTCCAAAGTACCGTCCTCCACGATGGGTTTGCGGGAATCCAGCCGGTAAGATTCTTTCCTGGCGCCCACAAATTCAATCTCATATTCTTTGTACTTTATCTGTGCCGTACCGAAATTTTTAAAAACGGAGATTCTGCTTCTCTTCCCCAGTTTCTCCCCTACCGCTTTTGCTAATTCGATCCCCTGGCCGACAGCCACTACATCGATGTCGTTTGATGGACGGTATAGAAAAAAATCACGGACATACCCGCCGATCAGGTAACATGCAACCCCCATCTCATCGGCCGCTTCGGAAATCAATCTGAAGATCTTTTTGTCTAAATGCGCCAGTATCTTTTCCTGGGATATCTCCATAATATGTATATTCATTAAAAAATAGGCTGTAGAATGTACATTCTACCAAAGTAGTTACATTACAGCATATTATCTGTTACGAATTGCAAAATTACAATAATTGTGCTTTATAACAGCTTCTGATGAGGAATATATTTGTAATTTTGTCCTGGTAAACAGGCCGGAGAGCAATTCTCCGAGTATATAAAATGCTATTATTGAGATGCGTTTTTCTTTTCAAACCACTGCGCTGATCCTTCTTTCACTGCTTCTTTTTTCCTGTTCGGGAAAAAACAGAGGAGCAAGAGAATATCTTTCCGAAGCCGGAGAGGCATATCGGAAAGGTAATTACTCATTGGCTAAGTTGAAGATTGACAGCATTAAAATACTTTTTCCTAAATCTTTTGATGAGATCAACGCCGGGTTTACGCTTATGCAGGAAGTACGCATGGCGGAAAACAGAAGGAATATCCTTTATTGCGACTCTATGCTTCGTGAAAAGTATATTCAGCTCAATGGAATGCTCGGCAGGTTCGATTATGTACGCGATGAGCGGTACCAGGAGTTCGGGGAGTATTATCCTAAGGCATACCCCCATCAATCATCCTTAAGCCGGAGTGGTATCCGCTCGGGTGTGCGCGAGAAAGGAGTGCTCTTTATAGAGAGTATTCTTTCGGGAAGTGCCATCAAACACAATAAGATCAGGGTAACCACCAGCGACGGCAATTTTGCAGAGACGCTCGCCGTCACTTCCGACGGGTTGAATTACCGGTTCAATACACAGGATAAAGCCTATGAGATTGTCCGCTACACTGGAGACAGTGAAAACGGAGTGGCTCGGTTCATTTATACCTTCCGGGATCATCCGGTCTCTGTTCAGTTTCTCGGTAACCGTACCATTACAGTCGCAATGACCGATGCCGCCAAAAAGGGTGTCGGCGACTCCTTCGAACTCTCTTCGCTGCTGCTGGATATCGAACAACTGAAACTGGAAAAAGAGAAAAGCGAAGCCCTGATCCGTTATCTGGAGAGCAGGAATCAATAACAAGGGAAGTGAAAACATTCAAATACACCGTAATAAAAAATTCATAGTAATATCCCAGGGCACTTCGCATGGCTGCCTGTATATGATCAATATGAGGCATAAGATAAGATGTAAAAATCAGGAACAAGACAGGGGAATAAACGACTGAATAGTAAATTAAAGCTTATATAACGGAAAACTTTTTTTATACTGCTTTTGCTGTCAAGTGTTTTTGCCTGCGACCGTAATGACGACCCGATAAATGATACCGAAGATCCGGACAAAAAGAACGACGAA